>NZ_JBEOXS010000003.1:0-233179 GCF_040296705.1 Streptomyces sp. NPDC002055 | reverse complement strand
AGAACGGGTGGCCCTCGGTGGCGGTGACGGTACCGGTGGCGTCGCCCCGGTCACCGTCCGTGTCCACGGTGAGCCGGACCAGGTTCTTCTCGCCGGAGCCGGGACGGGGCGTGCCGGACGGCGGGGTCGACCCCGGGCCCGCGCCGGGCCTCTGGGCGGGGCCGGCCCCCGGGCCGCTGCCGAAGGGGGAGCCGGCGGCGGGGCGGGCGCCGCCGGCGCCGCCCTCGGAGAAGTACGGCAGGTCGGAGCGCTGCTGCCCGCCCTTCGCGGGGCCGGACGGCGCGTCGGAGCCCGGCGGCGGCGTCGCGGGTGCGGACGGCGGCGTTGCGGGCGCGGACGGCGGCGGCGTCGGCTGCGGCTTGCGCGGCGCGAACCAGTCGCTCGTCCGGGTCTCCTCCGTGCTCTCGGAGGAGGAGGCGCGGGGCTCGCCCTTCGGGGCGGGAGCGGCGGCGGCCGGCTTGGTGACCGGCTCGGCGGGCGCCTCGGCGGCGCCCGCGGCGGCCTCGGCGTCGCCCTCCTCGACCGGCTTGCGCATGACGACCGGCGGGATCGGCCGGGAGCCCGGAATGTTGATCTTGATCCGGGTGGTCAGCGTCGTCTCGGTCTTCGGCCCCTCCTCGGACTTGGGGAGCGGAGTGGACTCGGCCGTCTCGGAACCGTCGTGCGCGCCGTCGTCCTGCGTCGGGTGCAGCGACGGATAGGTACGCGCCCCGTACGGCGGGGTTCCCGAGGGGTAGGCGGTTCCCCCGCGGCCGGTGGACCCGGAGGACGAACTGTCAGATTCACGACTCAAGGCGGTTCTCCCGGTTAGCTCCGCCGCCCGTCATACCTCGCGCGGGCGGCTCGGCGGCGCGCACCACCATACTGGGGCGGTTCCGGTAGCCCTCCCCGGACCACCGGATCACCCGCCCCGGCCACGGCCTCGCAGGTTGGCGCGTTCTGTCACGTCACTTGTCAAGTCGGGCGGGCCGTACGCCCGGTGGGGGCGGATGCGGCAGGGTGGCACACATCACAGCGACCATCGTTCCGCCCAGCAGGAAGATGTAGGATCCCACGCCCGCGCCGAAGAGGAAGTCCCCCTCCGGCCGGGCGGGCGTCAGCAGGATGACCGCCAGCAGCCAGCCGGCGGCGGGCACCACCGCCCCGGCGCGGGCCCCGGTCGCCTTGAGCCCGCCGTAGCAGAGGCCGGCGACCGCCAGCAGGGCGAGCAGCAACCCGCCCGGGAACCAGGCCGCTTGGACGAGCGTGCCGGCGACCCCGGTCAGCGCCCCCAGCAGCAGAAGTCCGGCAAAGGCCGCGAGCCGCCCGACCGTCATCATGTCTCCTCCCGGCCCTCGGCGCCGGCCACACCGGCGAACAGGTCGCTCTCCGGGAGCTCCCCGCCCGGGGTGCCGCGTACCAGCCGGTAGAACTCCTCCACGAACAGCGGCTGCCCGAGGTCGTTGGAGAGCGCGAAGAAGGGGCCGTCGACGGCGATCTGGGTGGCGTGGGCCCGCAGGGCGGCCGACTTGGCCGCCGCGTGGGCCCGGCCGTCGATCCGGGCCGTCACCTCCGCGTCGTCGACCACGCCCGGCAGGTCCGCCGGCTCGGCGATCCCGGGGAAGGCCGCCCCGGACTCCCGCAGCCGCGCGAAGCCGGTCTCGACGACCGACCGCGGCAGACAGTTCCAGTAGATCTTCGCCACGGTGTGCGCGGCACCGAGCTCCGGCCGGTAGCCGGGATCCGCGGCGAGACCGGCGGCGCGCATCGCGACACGGTGCGCCTGGATGTGGTCGGGATGGCCGTATCCGCCGTTGTCGTCATAGGTGACCAGGACCTGGGGCCTGACCTCCCGCACCACCGCGACGAGCTCGCCGGCCGCCGTGTCGACGTCGGCGCTCCAGAAGGATCCGGGGCGGTCGTTGGAGGCGACCCCCATCATCCCGGAGTCGCGGTAGCGGCCCGCGCCGCCGAGGAAGCGGTGGTCCTCGACGCCGAGTTCCTTCATGGCGGCGGCCAGTTCACCCGCGCGGTACGCGCCGAGGGTGTCCTCGCGGTCCGCGGCGAGACGGGCCAGCTCCGGCGGGATGACCTCGCCCTCCTCGCCGAGCGTGCAGGTCACCAGGGTGACCCGGGCACCCTCGGCGGCGTACTTGGCCATGGTCGCGCCGTTGTTGATCGTCTCGTCGTCCGGGTGCGCGTGCACCAGCAGCAGACGGCGGGACGGGGCCGTGCGCTCGGCGCTCCCCGGCGGGGCGGGCGACGCGGCACGGGTGGGCTGGTCGGTCATGGCTACAGCGTACGAGCCGCGGGCCGGTGCCCCGGCAGCCGGAGCCCGCCCGCGCGGGGGAGCGGGAGGTTGTACCGCGGGAGCCGACGGGAGCGGGCGCCCCGGGAGGGACGCCGGAGGCCCGGCCGGTCAGAACTTGATGTCCCCGATCATGCCGGCCACGTTCGTGGTCAGCTCACTGATCGTCGGGGCGATCGACGAGCTCGCCAGATAGAACCCCAACAGCATGCAGACCACCGCGTGTCCGGCCTTCAGTCCGGATTTCCGGACCAGCAGGAAGACGATGATCGCCAGCAGCACCACCGCCGAAATCGAGAGTGCCACGGCGGTTCACCTCCAAAATGCGGTCGGGCCAACGGACGGACAACATACCGATGCCACGCTCTTCATACCCACGATGCGCAACTGATCATAACTTTCTGTGCGACGTCATGGGTCGGTGCACAGGAGCACGAGGGGGCGCAGGGTGCGCCGCCCATCGTCCGGCAACGGCCGTACCGGTACGGGGATTTCCGGCCGTTGCCGGACCGGGCGGGGAGCGGCGCGCCGCCCCCGGCCCTCACCACCCGTCGGGGGTGAGGGAACGGACCGGTCCGTTCCCCCGGTCGCTCTCCGGACCCGCCGTTTCCCGATTAGGGTCGCCGCATGACCGGACAGCTCACCTTCCCGCGCCAGCACGCCCGAACCCAGCGGTTCACCCTCGGCGCGCCGCGCGCCTTCACCGTGTCGCCGGACGGCGCGCGGCTGGCCTTCCTGCGCACCCGGAGCGGCACCGACCGGGCGCATCTGCTCTGGGTGCACGACCTGGACACCGGACAGGAGCGCATCGCCGCCGACCCCGCCGCGCTGCTCGGCGGCGCGGCGGAGGAGCTGTCGGCGGAGGAGCGGGCCCGGCGCGAGCGGAGCCGCGAGGGCTCGGCGGGCATCGTCGGCTACGCGGTGGACGACGCCGTCGAACTCGCCGCGTTCGCGCTCTCCGGCCGCCTGTTCGCCGCCGAACTCCGGGCCGGCACGGCGCGGGAACTCCGGGTCCCCAGCGGTGTCGTGGACCCGCGCCCCTCCCCCGACGGGCGGCACATCGCGTACGCCATGGGCGGCGCCCTGCGCGTCGTCGGCGCCGACGGCGACGGGGACCGGGCCGTCGCCGCGCCGGAACCCGGGGACCCGGAGGGCGTCGGCCACGGGCTCGCCGAGTTCATCGCCGCCGAGGAGATGCAGCGCTCCCGCGGCTTCTGGTGGTCGCCGGAGAGCGACCGGCTGCTCGTCGCCCGCGTCGACACCTCCCCGGTGCGGCGCTGGTGGATCGCCGACCCGGCCCATCCGGACCGGGAGCCCGCCGAGGTCGGCTACCCGGCCGCCGGGACGGCCAACGCCGAGGTCCGGCTCTTCCTCACCGGCCTGGACGGGGCCCGCACCGAGGTCGAGTGGGACCGCGAGCGGTATCCGTACCTGGCGCGGGTGCACTGGTCCGCGGCGGGGCCGCCGCTGCTGCTCGTCCAGGCCCGGGACCAGCGCAGCCAGCTCTGCCTGGCGGTGGACACCGCGAGCGGTGCCACCCGGATGGTGCACGCGGACGAGGACCCGGTCTGGCTGGAACTGTTCCCCGGGGTGCCCGCCTGGACGCCGGACGGCCGGCTGGTGCGGATCGCGGACGAGGCCGGGAAGCGGGTGCTGATGGTGGGCGACCGCCCGCTGACCGGCCCCGAGCTGCACGTCCGGGCGGTGCTGGACGTCACCGACGACGATGTGCTGATCTCGGCGTCCGCCGGGCCCGAGGCGCCGGAGCCGGCGACCGGGGAGATCCACGTCCACCGGGTGAACGGCCGCGGGATGGAGCGGCTCTCCGAGGGCCGCGGGGTGCACTCCGCGGTCCGCTCCGGCGGGGTCGTGGTGCTCTCCTCCACCTCGCTGACCGATCCGGGGGCGACGGTGCGGATCCACCGGGACGGCAAGCCCGCCGGGGTCGTCGCCTCCGTCGCGGACCGGCCCGTCCTGACCGCGCGGGCCCGGCTGTGCGAGGGGGGCGCGCGCAGGATCCCGTGCGCCGTCCTGCTGCCGTCCGGCCACCGGGAGGGGGACGGGCCGCTGCCGGTCCTCATGGACCCCTACGGCGGACCGCACGGCCAGCGCGTGGTCGCCGCCCACAACGCGTATCTGACCTCCCAGTGGTTCGCCGACCAGGGCTTCGCCGTGATCGTCGCCGACGGCCGCGGCACCCCCGGCCGCTCCCCGGGGTGGGAGAAGGCCGTGGCCCACGACTTCGCGGGCGCGACCCTGGACGACCAGGTCGAGGCCCTGCAGGCGCTGGCCGGAAACCACCCCCTGGACCTCACCCGGGTCGCCATCCGCGGCTGGTCCTACGGCGGTTATCTCGCGGCGCTCGCGGTGCTGCGCCGCCCGGACGTGTTCCACGCGGGGGTGGCGGGCGCCCCGGTCACCGACTGGCGGCTGTACGACACCCACTACACCGAGCGGTACCTCGGCCTGCCGGAGGAGCAGCCGGAGGTCTACGCGGCCAACTCGCTCGTCACTGACGAGGGGCTGTCGGGCGCCGCGGACCCGGCCCGGCCGCTGATGGTCATTCACGGTCTGGCCGACGACAACGTGGTGGCGGCGCACACCCTGCGGCTCTCCTCGGCGCTGCTCGCCGCGGGCCGCCCGCACGAGGTGCTGCCGCTCTCCGGGGTGACCCATATGACGCCGCAGGAGCAGGTGGCGGAGAATCTGCTGCTGCTCCAGGTGGACTTCCTCAAGCGCTCGCTCGGCCTGGCCTGAGCGGTCCGCCCGGACGGCGCCGCGGCCGGCCCGGGAACGCCGGGCGGGCCGGAGGATCGATCCGGCCCCGGGCGCAAGGACCCGGCCCGGAGCACGACCGGCCGGGGGCGGCGTGCCGCCCCCGGCCGGTCCACGGCACCCGCACGGCCGTACGCCCTCCAGGATGACGCGTTCACATATCGGCGCTGATTCCGCCAAGTTGCTTGTGTGTTAACGGCGTTGGCCGGCTCTTGCCGCCGTTCGGCGGTGCGGAGCGGGGCGGGGCGGTGCGGCACGGGCACTGTCAAGCACGCAGCCACGTCGATCTGCTCAACCTTCGCTCAAGAAGCGCCCGCCCGGCCCGGCTTCCTGTGCCTGCCCCTTGACTGGCAGTGACCCCCGTTGCGACAGTCCGCTCATCTCACGGCGTTCGGCGACGCCGCGACCCAGTGCAACGGACCTACAGTGCGGGGGCGTTACACGATGACGAGTCCATACCCGGCCGGTGCGACAGGAGTCGGTGCGCCCCTCCCCGCGGCGCCGGAACCGGCCGGGGCCGCTGCCGCGGAGGTGGCGGGCCGCTCCCCGGGGCAGCTGATGTGGCGCCGCTTCACCCGGGACCGGACGGGCGTCGTCTCCGCCTTCGTCGTGCTGTTCTTCTTCGTCGTCGCGCTGCTGGCCCCGGTCATCTCCTGGCTCTACGGCAAGGGCCCCTACACGACGTACGGGCTCGACCGGCCGGGCCTGCTCGACGAGTTCTTCTACCCGGTGAAGCCGGGCGGCGGCATCGACGGGGAGTTCTGGTTCGGCCTGGAACCCCAGCTCGGCCGGGACGTGTTCACCCAGCTGCTGTACGGCATCCGCACCTCGCTGCTGATCGCCACCGCGGTGACCGTGCTGTGCACGCTGACCGGCATCGTCATCGGCGTCACCGCCGGGTATCTGGGGGGCAGGACCGACTACTTCCTCGGCCGGTTCATCGATCTGCTGCTGGCCTTTCCCGCCCAGCTGTCGTTCGTGGCCTTCACCCCCGTGGTGTACGCCCTGTTCGTCAGCCCGGAGAAGGAGACACCCACCTATCTGCGTGTCATGACCCTGATCATCGTGCAGTGGGCCCTGGGCTGGATGGGGCTGGCGCGGCTGCTCCGCGGCCAGGTGCTGAGCCTGCGGGAGCGGGAGTTCGTGGAGGCGGCCAAGGTCACCGGGGCCTCGCCGTGGCGGATCATCCGCAAGGAGCTGCTGCCGAATCTCTGGACCCCGATCCTGGTCCAGACGACGCTGATGCTGCCCGCCTTCGTCACCGTCGAGGCCGGGCTGTCCTTCCTCGGCGTGGGCGTCGTCGAACCCACCCCCGACTGGGGCCGGATGTTCGCCGCGGGGGCCCGGCACTACCAGAACGACATCACCTACATGTTCTTCCCCGGCATCGCGATGGTGATCTTCGTCGTCGCCTTCAACCTGCTCGGGGACTCGGTCAGGGACGCGTTCGACCCCAGGACGAAGCGCTGACCCCGGCGGCGGGGCCCGAACGGCACTGACGCACCGACGGACGCACCACGGGGCGGGCTCAACCCCCCGGCACTTCCCAGCCAGGCAGCACCAGGCGACCACGGACAGGCAGGTGCAGGACTCCATGAGAATGCCAGCGACGAGCAGGGCGCGGTGGGTCACCGCGGCTCTGGCGGCCGGGGTGCTCGTCCTCTCCGGATGCAGCGGCGGAGACGGCCGGAAGGACGAGGACCGGGGCGCGCCGCAGGGCAAGGACAAGAACCGGGCCGAGAACTACGCGGTCGGCACCCGGGCCGACTCCACCGGTCCGGCCGCCGAGGTGCCGGGTGCGAAGAAGGGCGGCACCGTCCACGTCCTCCAGCGCGACGCCTTCACCTACCTGGACCCGGCGCAGATCTACTACGGCGACCAGCTCACCGTGCAGATGCTCTTCAACCGGTCGCTGACCACGTACAAGGTGGCCGCGGACGGCAAGGTCACGCTGGTCGGCGACCTCGCCACGGACACCGGCAAGGCCTCCGACGGCGGCCGCACCTGGACGTACCGGCTCAAGGACGGGCTGAAGTTCGAGGACGGCACGCCGATCACCTCCGCCGATGTGCGGCAGAGCGTCGAGCGGCTCTACGCGAAGTGGGCCACGGACGGGCCGCTCTATATCCCACAGTGGCTGTCGGGCGGCGGCCAGTCCTTCCGGAAGGCGCTGCCGGACGGCCCGTACAAGGGAAAGCACCTGCCCGGCAGCGTGCTGGACACCCCGGACGAGAAGACCGTCGTCTTCCACTTCCAGAAGCCGCACGCGGACACGCCGTACGCGGTCGCCATGCCGAACGTCGGCGCCGTGCCGCACCGGGGCGGCAAGGACACCGGGGAGAAGTACACCAACCACCCGGTCTCCTCCGGGCCGTACAAGGTCGGCACCCTCAAGGCGGGGAAGTCGCTGACGCTGGTGCGCAACGAGCACTGGGATCCGCGGACCGACGCGGTGCGGCACCAGTACCCGGACCGGTTCGACATCCGCTTCGGCATCCAGGAGCCCGACTCCGGCCGCCGGCTGCTGGCCGACCGGGGCAGCGACCGGACCGCGATGTCCTTCACCAACGCCGTGACGATCGAGAACGGCCCCGCCGTCCTCAAGGACCGCGGCACCGCCGCCCGCTCCTTCAACGAGGTGCAGCCGTACGTCGACTACATGGCGATCAACATGACGCGGCAGAAGAACAAGAAGGTCCGGCAGGCTTTGGCCTACGCGCTGCCCAACGGCCAGATCCTCGGCCAGTTCGGCGGGCCGCGGGCCGGGCAGGTCGCCGGGAACCTGCTCTCCCCGTCGCTGGCGGGCTGGAAGGACACCGACCCGTACGGCAAGAAGACCCGTCCGGCCGGTGACCCCGTCAAGGCCAAGGCCCTGCTGAAGGAGGCGGGCAAGGAGGGGCAGGAGATCGTCTACGCCTACCCCAACACCACCGAGTACCAGAAGGTCGCGGTGGTGGTCGCGCAGGCGCTGCAGAAGGCCGGGTTCCGGGTGGAGAAGAAGGAGATCGACTCCAACAACTACTCCACCGAGATCTCCAAGGTCGACAACAGGTTCGACATCTACCGGGCCTCGTGGGGCGCGGACTGGCCGGTCGGCTCGACCGTCGTCCCGCCGCTGTTCCACGGGGACTCCGTGGCCGACGGGTCGCAGAACTACTGGCACCTCAAGAGTGCGTCGGTGGACGCCGAGATCGACCGGATCAACGGGATGGCCGATGTGGAGGCGGCGTCCGGGCAGTGGGTGAGGCTCGCCGAGCGGATCCTGAAGGACGAGGTCCCGGCGGTGCCGATCTTCTACAACCGGCAGTGGTCGCTGTGGGGTTCGGGCCTCGGCGGGGTGAAGTACCACTCCGTGTACGGGACCGCCGATCCGACCGGCGTCTTCGTGAAGTAGGCGTGCCCGCCGGGTCCTGCTGGTGCAGCAGGCCTGCCCGCCCGGTCCCGCGGGGATCTGCCCGGTCCGCCCGGCAGGTCCCGGCGCGCGGGCGCTCCGCGGCCGTCCCGCCGTCACCCGGCGGCGGGACCGGCCGGGCCCCCGTCCCCCGTCCGCCGGCCGGCCTCCGCCGGGGCCGCGGCGCTACCGGAAGTCCGCGATGCCATGCTGCGATTCCTCCTCCGCCGTTCCCTCGGCGCCCTGGTGATCATCTTTCTGATCAGCGCGATCACGTTCTTCCTCTTCTTCGCCCTGCCCTCAGAGCCGGCCCTGCTGGCCTGCGGCAAGAACTGCAGCCCCGAGGCGGTCGCCCTGATCGAGCGGAACCTCGGTCTCGACGAGCCGGTGCCGCTGCAGTTCTGGCACTACCTCGCGGGGATCGTCGCGGGCCGCGACTTCGCGGTCGGCCGGTGCGACGCGCCCTGTCTGGGCTACTCGTTCAACGACTCCCAGCCGGTCTGGGAGACCATCCTCGACCGCTACCCCACCACCCTGTCGCTGACCGTCGGCGGGACCGTCGTCTTCCTCGTCGTGGGGGTGGGGATCGGCATGGTCGCGGCCGCCCGGCGCGGCACGGTCACCGACAAGCTCTTCAGCTCGCTCTCGCTGATCGGCAATTCGCTGCAGATCTACTTCGTCGGCGTGATCGCGCTGTGGCTGCTGGTCGACACCTGGGGAGTGCTCGACAACCCCGAGTACACCCCGCTCACCGAGGACCCGGCCCGGTGGTTCACCGGGCTGCTGCTGCCCTGGCTGATCCTGTCCATCATCTTCGTCGCCAACTACAGCCGGATGACCCGTTCGCAGATGATCGAGCAACTGGACGAGGAGCATGTGCGCACCGCGCGGGCCAAGGGGATGTCCCGCCGGACGGTCTTCTTCCGCTACGCCTGGCGCGGGGCGCTCGCCCCCATCGTGACCATCGTCGGCATCGACCTGGGGTCGCTGTTCGGCGGCGCGATGATCACGGAGTTCACCTTCGGGCTGCACGGCCTCGGCCGGCTCGCGGTGAACTCGGTGACCGAGAAGGACCTGCCCATGCTCATGGGCGTGATGCTGTTCAGCTGCACCGCCATCGTGGTGGCCAACATCATCGTGGACGCCCTCTACGCGTACATCGACCCGCGTGTGCGGCTCGCCTAGACCGGGGAGGACCGTGACACTTCCGACCACGCCCGAGACCACCCCGCCGGCCCCGGCGGCCGGCCCGTTCCTCTCCGTCCGCGACCTGTATGTGCACTTCGGCACCGAGGACGGCACCGTCAAGGCCGTCGACGGGCTCTCCTTCGGCCTGGAACGGGGCCGCACCCTCGGCATCGTCGGCGAGTCCGGCTCGGGGAAGTCCGTCACCAACCTCGCCGTGATGGGGCTGCACGACCCCCGGCACACCGAGATCCGCGGTGAGATCCTGCTGGACGGCCAGGAGATGACCGGCGCGCCCGAGCGGACCCTGGAGCGGCTGCGCGGCAACAAGGTCGCCATGATCTTCCAGGACTCGCTGACCGCGCTGTCGCCGTACTACACCGTCGGTCGGCAGATCGCCGAGCCGTACCGCAAGCACACCGGCGCCTCCCGGCGGGAGGCTCTGCTGCGCGCGGCCGAGATGCTGGAGAAGGTGGGCATTCCGCATGCCCGGCTCCGGGTGCACGACTATCCGCACCAGTTCTCCGGGGGCATGCGGCAGCGCGCGATGATCGCGATGGCGCTGGTCTGCAACCCCGAACTGCTGATCGCGGACGAGCCGACGACCGCGCTGGACGTCACCGTGCAGGCCCAGATCCTGGACCTGCTGCGGGATCTGCAGCAGGAGTTCGGCTCGGCGATCGTGCTGATCACCCACGATCTGGGCGTGGTCGCCCACACCGCCGACGACCTGCTGGTGATGTACGCGGGCCGGGCGGTGGAGCGCGGCACCGTCCGGGAGGTGCTGCGCTCGCCCCAGCACCCGTACACCTGGGGGCTGCTGAGCTCCATGCCCCGGCTGGAGTCCCCGGTGGAGGAGGCGCTGACGCCGATACCGGGCGCCCCGCCGAGCCTGCTGGCGCCCCCGGCGGGGTGCCCGTTCCACCCGCGCTGCGGGTTCGTCTCCGAGGTGGACGCGGCGCGGGGGGCGCCGGGCGGGGACGGTCCGCGGTGCGCCGAGGACCGGCCGGCGATGCCGGACGGGCGCGGAGCCGCCTGCCACCTCGGGGCCGGCCGGCGACAATCCATCTTCACCGGGCGGATCCGGCCCGGGCTGGGGGCGAGCCGTCATGAGCAGTGAAGCGAGCCTTCCCGGTCCGCGTGCGGGGGGCGGGAGAGGGGACGGGCGGAGTGCGGGGACCCGCGGTGACGAGGTGCGGGGCGCGCAGGCCGCACCCACGCCCGCGCCCGCGCCCGGTGAGCCGCTGCTCGTCGCGGAGAAGCTGGTCAAGCACTTCCCGATCAAGGGCGGCTTCCCGTTCCGCCGCAGGGTCGGCGCGGTCCAGGCCGTGGACGGCATCGATCTCACCGTCCACGCCGGCGAGAGCTTCGGCCTGGTCGGCGAGTCCGGCTGCGGGAAGTCCACCACCGGGCGGCTGCTGACCCGGCTGCTGGAGCCGACCGCGGGCCGGATCGTCTACCGGGGCCGGGACATCAGCCACGCCGGCCGTGCCGGACTGGCACCGGTGCGCTCCGAGATCCAGATGATCTTCCAGGACCCGTACGCGTCGCTGAACCCGCGGCAGACCGTCGGCACCATCATCCGCGGCCCCATGGAGATCAACGGCATCCGTCCGCCGGGCGGCCGGGAGCGGCGGGTGCGCGAGCTCCTGGAGACGGTTGGCCTCAACCCGGAGCACTACAACCGCTTCCCGCACGAGTTCTCCGGCGGCCAGCGGCAGCGGATCGGCGTCGCCCGGGCGCTGGCCCTGGAGCCCCGGCTGATCGTGGCCGACGAGCCGGTGTCCGCGCTGGACGTCTCCATCCAGGCGCAGGTGGTCAATCTGCTCCAGCGGCTCCAGCGGGACCTGGGCATCGCGTTCGTCTTCATCGCGCACGACCTGGCGGTGGTCCGGCACGTCTCGCAGCGGGTGGCCGTGATGTACCTGGGGACGGTGGTGGAGACCGGGGACCGCGACTCCCTCTACACCCGGCCCCGCCACCCGTACACCCACGCCCTGCTGTCGGCGGTGCCGGAGGCGGTGATCGGCGACGAGGAGGAGCGCACCCGCCGGGAGCGCATCCGACTGGCGGGCGACGTCCCCTCCCCGATCAGCCCGCCGTCCGGCTGTCGCTTCCGCACCCGCTGCTGGAAGGCCCGGGAGCGGTGCGCGGCCGAACAGCCGCCGCTGGTACGGATCGAGGGGAACGCCCCCGGACACCTGACGGCGTGCCACTTCCCGGAGGAGCCGACGACGGCGGCCCGCGGCGCCGATGTCGTCCTCGACCCCGCACTGGCCGCGATCGAGGAGGGGCTGGAACGGGGCTGAAGCAGGCCACCAGGGTGGAGCGGGGCCGGAGGACCCGGGAGTCCCGGCCGGCTGCCGGGGCCCGGCCCCTACCCGCCCCCCGTCGGCACCACCGCCGGTTTCTCCTCCGCGAAGTGGCAGGCCGACGGGTGGGCGGCCGGGCCGCCGGCGGCCGCCGCCCGCTCCGGCACCGCCAGCGGTGGTGTCTCCAGCGCGCAGATCTCCTGCGCCTTCCAGCAGCGGGTGCGGAAGCGGCAGCCGGACGGCGGGTCGGCCGGGGAGGGCACATCACCGGACAGCAGGATGCGCTCCCGCAGCTCCCGCAGCTCCGGGTCGGGGACGGGCACGGCGGAGAGCAGCGCCTGGGTGTACGGGTGGGTCGGGTACGCGTAGATCTGCTCCTCGGTGCCGGTCTCCGCGAACCGCCCCAGGTACATCACTGCCACCCGGTCGGAGATGTGCCGGACCACGGAGAGGTCGTGTGCGATGAACACGTACGACAGCCGGAACTCGTCCTGGAGCCGGTCCATCAGGTTGATGACCTGCGCCTGGACGGAGACGTCGAGCGCCGAGACCGGTTCGTCGCAGATGATGATCTCCGGGTTGAGCGCCAGGCCCCGGGCGATGCCGATGCGCTGGCGCTGACCGCCGGAGAACTGGTGCGGATACCGGTTGATGTACTCCGGGTTCAGCCCGACGACGTCCAGCAACTCCTGCACCCGGCGGCGCCGGTCTCCCTTCGGGGCCACCTCCGGGTGGATGTCGTACGGCTCGCCGATGATGTCGCCGACGGTCATCCGCGGGTTGAGCGAGGTGTACGGGTCCTGGAACACCATCTGGATGTTCCGCCGCACCGCCTTCAGCGCCCGCCCCGACAGCTCGGTGATGTCCTGGCCCTTGAAGCGGATCCGGCCGGACGTCGGCCGTTCCAGGTTGACCAGCAGCTTCGCGAGGGTCGACTTGCCGCAGCCCGACTCCCCCACGACGCCGAGGGTCTCACCGCGCATCAGGTCGAAGGAGACGGTGTCGACCGCGCGGATCGCGCCGACCTGCTTCCTGACGACGATGCCCCGGGTGAGGGGGTAGAGCTTGGCGAGGTCGCGCACTTCGAGGATCGGCTCAGGCATGCAGCTCGTCCTTCCAGAAGTGACAGGCGCTGGTGCGGCCGGGGACCTCGGCCTCGCCCAGGGCCTCCGACAGCGGGGTCCCCGCCCGGGCCTGCGGCATCGGCACCACCGGCTCGGTGACCGGCAGCAGCGGGGGCCGCTCGGTCCGGCAGAGGTCCCGGGCTCGCGGACAGCGCGGATGGAAGGCGCAGCCGGGCGGAACGGCGGTGAGACTGGGCGGCAGGCCCTTGATCGCGGAGAGATCCTGGCCCTTCTGGTCCAGCCGCGGGATCGAGTTCAGCAGGCCGCGGGTGTAGGGGTGCGCCGGACGCTTGTACAGCTCGTGCACCGGAGCCGTCTCCACGATCCGCCCCGCGTACATCACCGCGATCTTGTCCGCGACATCCGCCACCACACCCAGATCGTGCGTGATCAGGATCAGGCCCATGGTGAACTCCCGCTGGAGCTCGGCCAGCAGGTCCATCACCTGCGCCTGGACCGTCACGTCCAGCGCCGTCGTCGGCTCGTCCGCGATGATCAGATCCGGCTCCAGCGCCAGCGCCATCGCGATCATGATCCGCTGCCGCATACCGCCCGAGAACTGATGCGGATAGTCCCCCACCCGCTGCTTCGCCGCCGGAATCCGCACCCGGTCCATCAGCTCCACGGCCCTGGCCCTGGCCTCCTTGCGGGAGAGACCCTGATGCACCCGGAACATCTCACCGAGCTGATAGCCCACCGACAGCACCGGATTCAGCGAGGAGAGCGCGTCCTGGAAGATCATCGCCATCCTGGCGCCGCGGATCCTCCGGCGCTCCTCCCGGTCCATGGTGAGCAGGTCCCGCCCCTGGAAGAGCACCTGGCCGCCGGTGACGAAGCCGGGCGGGCTGTCCAGGATGCCCATGACGGCCTGGGCCGTGACGGACTTCCCCGAGCCGGACTCGCCCAGCACGGCCAGCGTCTCCCCGGCGTCGACCTCCCAGGACACCCCGTTCACGGCACGGGCGACGCCGTCCCTGGTCCGGAACTCGACACGCAGGTCGCGCACCTCCAGCAGCGGGGTCATGGGCCTCCTCCTCAGCGCAGCTTGGGGTCGAGGGCGTCGCGCACCGCGTCGCCGAGCATGATGAACGCGAGGACGGTGATGCTCAGCGCGCCGGCCGGCCAGAGCAGCATGTGCGGTGCGTTGCGGATCTGCGGGGCGGCGTTGGAGATGTCGATGCCCCAGGAGACGGTGGGCGGGCGCAGTCCCACGCCGAGGAAGGACAGCGTGGCCTCCAGCGAGATGTAGGTGCCGAGCGCGATGGTGGCGACCACGATGACCGGGGCCACCGCGTTCGGCCCGACGTGCCGCAGCAGGATCCGGCCGTTGCCCGCGCCGAGGGCCCGGGCCGCCTGGACGTAGTCGTTCTGGATGGCGGTCAGCACCGCGCCGCGGGCGATCCGGGAGATCTGCGGCCAGCCGAGCAGCACGATGAACCCGACGACCGGCCACACGGTGCTGCTGGTGACAACGGACAGGAAGACCAGTCCGCCGAGGACGACGGGGATGCCGAAGAAGATGTCGGCGGTGCGGGAGAGCAGGGCGTCCCCCCACCGTCCGTAGTAGCCGCCGAGGCCGCCGAGGAGGCTGCCGAGGAGGGCCGCGCCGAGGGTGGCGCAGACGCCGACGGTGACGGAGGCGCGGGCTCCGTGGACGGTGCGGGTGTAGACGTCGCAGCCCTGGGTGTCGTAGCCGAAGGGGTGGCCGGGCGCCGAGCCCTGCTGGGACTTGGCGAGGTCGCACTGGAGCGGGTTGCCGTCGGCGATGAGCTGCGGCCAGACGGAGATCAGCACCAGGAACACGATCATCAGCCCGGAGACGAGGAAGACCGGGTTGCGGCGCAGCTCGTGCCAGGCGTCGGACCAGAGGCTGCGCGGCCTGCCAGCGGGCCCGGCGGGTGCCGGACCGCCCTCGGGGCCCCCCTCCAGGGTCTCCGCCTCGCTGACGGCGAGGTCCATCGTGCCGCCGACGCCGGTCGGGGCGACGGCTTCCTCCGGGTCGTACGGCTGCTCAGGCATAGCGGATCCTCGGGTCGAGCACGCCGTAGAGGACGTCGACGACCAGGTTGGCCAGCAGGAAGACGATGACCAGTACGGTCACGAAGCCGACCACCGTGGGCGAGTTGTTCCGCAGGATCCCCTGGTAGAGCTGGAAGCCGACCCCGTGGATGTTGAAGATCCGCTCGGTGACGATCGCCCCGCCCATCAGGAAGCCGATGTCCGTGCCGATGAAGGTGACCACCGGGATCAGCGAGTTGCGCAGCAGGTGCCGGGTGATGACCCGGCGGCGCGGGAGTCCCTTGGCGATCGCGGTGCGGACGTAGTCGGCGCGGACGTTCTCCGCGATCGAGGTGCGGCTGAGCCGGGTGACGTAGGCCAGCGAGACCAGGGCGAGCACGGTGCCGGGCAGGATCAGCTCGTCGAACGGCGCCTCGGGCGACACCGACGGGCTGACGATCTCCCATTTGACGCCGAGCAGGAACTGCAGCACATAGCCGGTGACGAAGGTGGGCACCGAGATGACGATCAGGGTCAGGAAGAGCACCGTGGTGTCGACGCTCCGGCCGCGGCGCAGTCCGCTCAGCACCCCGAGGGTGATGCCGACGAGCATTTCGATGACCACCGCGACCAGGGTCAGCCGGAGCGTCACGGGGAGGGCGGTGGCCATCAGCTCGGTGACGGGCTGTCCGTTGAACGCCGTTCCGAAGTCGCCCTGGAAGATCTGCCCCATGTAGTGGAGGTACTGCTTCCACAGCGGCTGATCGAGGTACAGGTCCTTGCGGATCTGCGCGGCGGTGGCGGCGTCCGGGGCCTTGTCGCCGAAGAGGGCCGCGACCGGGTCCCCGAGGGCGTACACCATGATGAAGATCAGGAACGTGCTGCCGATGAACACCGGGATCATCTGGAGCAGCCGTCGGATCACATAGCGGCCCATGGCAGCTCCGCGCGTGGTGGGCCGGCGGAGGCGGGTCCGCGGGACCGGTGCCGGCGAGGGCACCGGTCCCGGTGGCGGCCGGGCCTCACTTGACCTGGATCTCGTTGTAGACGGGGACGCTGAACGGGTTGAGCGTCACGTTGCTGATCCGCTCCGAGTAGCCGCCGTTGCCGTTCTGGTACCAGAGCGGGATGGCCGGCATCTGCTGGGCGAGGATCTTCTCGGCGTCCTGGAAGGTGCCGACGGCCTGCGCGGTGTCGCTCTCGCCGTTCGCCCGGTCGACGAGGCTGTCGAAGTCCTTGTCGGTGAACTTGCCGTCGTTGGAGGAGGCGCCGGTGTAGTAGAGCGGCTGGAGGAAGTTCTGGATCAGCGGGTAGTCCATCTGCCAGCCGGCCCGGAACGGGCCGGTCATCTTGCCGCTGGTGATCTGGTTGCGGTAGTCGGCGAAGGTGCCGACCGGCTTGACCGTGCAGGCCTGGTCGTCGCCGAGCACGTTGTTGATGCTGTTGCAGACGGCGTCCGTCCACAGCCGGTGGGAGCCGGTGTCGACGTTGGTGGTGATGGTCATCCGGCCACCGGGGAGGCCGCCGCCCTCCTGGATGAGCTTCTTGGCCGCGGCGGGGTCGTAAGAGCAGGCGTCGCCGCAGAGCCCGGCCCGGTAGCCGCCGTCCTCCCCGAGGACCGGTGAGGTCCAGTCGGTGGCGGGGGTGCGGGTCTTCTGGAAGATCTGCTCGGTGATCTGCGGGCGGTTGATGGCCCGGGAGATGCCGAGCCGGAGCTTCTCCTTCCCCGGTCCCCAGTCCTTGTCGTAGTAGGGGAAGGTGAGGGTCTGGATGATGCCCGCGGGCTGGTTGATGTAGCGGCTGCCGAGGTCGCTGGGGGCGTTCTTGAGCTGCGATGCGGGGATGTCGTCGGCCAGGTCGAGGTTGCCGGCCAGCAGATCGGTGTAGGCGGTGTTGTTGTCGGTGTAGACCTTGAGGTCCACACCGCCGTTGCGCGCCTTGTCCTTGCCGGGGTACTCGTTCCAGGTGCGCAGCTGCATCTGCGAGCCCTTGGTGTACGAGTCGATGGTGTACGGGCCGTTGCCCACGGGCTGGCTGAGCCAGGCGGAGTGGTCGCTGAAGAAGGTCTTCGGCAGCGGGGAGAACGCCGCGTATCCGAGGGTGTCGGGCCAGGTGGAGAACTTCTGGCTCAGCTTCACCGTGAACGTCCGGTCGTCCTTCACCTTCAGGCCGGAGAGGGTCTTGGCGGTGGGGCCGCCGGACTCCGGGTGGACCTGGTCGTAGCCCTCGATGGTGCCGAAGAAGGGGGCGTTCTTCTGCTTGTTCGTGATGAGGGCCCCGTAGTTCCAGGCGTCCACGAAGGAGTGGGAGGTCACCTTCTCCCCGTTGCTGAAGGTCCAGCCGGCGTTGAGGGTGATGGTGAAGTTCTGCGAGTCGGTGGTCTCGATCTTCTCGGCCACCATGTTCTGGGCGGCCCCGGTCCGGGGGTCGTACTTCTTCAGCCCCCGGAAGATCATGTCCATGACCTTGCCGCCCTGGACCTCGTTGGTGTTGGCCGGCTCGAGCGGGTTCTGCGGGTCGCCCCAGGAGGAGCTGACGATTCCGGAACCGTCGGTGCCGCTGCCCCCACCGCCGCCGCCGCACGCCGTCGCGGCGAGGGCGACGGTCACGGCGCCTGCGGCCCACTTGGCGTACATGGCTCCGCGCATGGGTGCCTCCTTGGAGTGCCAGGTCTCAGGTAGACCAAATAACACCCCAAATTGCCCCAAAGTGCACTTATGCTAACTCCCTACACGCGGATCATGCGCCAGATCCCCCCGAATGCCCGTCAGCGGGCGGGGCCCGGCGGGGAATCCGGCGGGGAACAGACGTGCGCCCCACGGGCAGTCCCGTGGGGCGCACGATGCGGAGCGGGGCGGCGTCAGGCCGCGTGCACCACGTCCTTCTCCTCCGCGAAGTGGCACGCCGACTCATGGGCGGCCGGGGTGTCGCTGTCCGCGAACCGCTCCGGGATCGCGAGCAGCGGCACCTCCGTGGAGCACTTCTCCTCGGCCTTCCAGCAGCGGGTGCGGAAGCGGCAGCCGGACGGCGGGTTGGCCGGGGACGGCACGTCGCCGGCCAGGATGATCCGCTCCCGGCCCTCCCGCGCCTCCGGGTCGGGGACGGGCACGGCGGAGAGCAGCGCCTGGGTGTACGGGTGGGTCGGGTGGTCGTAGATCTCGGTGTCGGTGCCGATCTCCGCCATCCGGCCCAGGTACATCACACCGACGCGGTCGGAGATGTGCCGGACGATCGACAGGTCGTGCGCGATGAACAGGTAGGAGAGGTTGAACTCCTCCTGGAGCCGGTCCATCAGGTTGATGACCTGCGCCTGGACGGAGACGTCGAGCGCCGAGACCGGTTCGTCGCAGATGATGATCTCCGGGTTGAGCGCCAGGCCCCGGGCGATGCCGATGCGCTGCCGCTGACCGCCGGAGAACTGGTGCGGGTACCGGTTGATGTACTCCGGGTTCAGCCCGACGACGTCCAGCAGCTCCTGCACCTTGCGCCGCCGGTCACCCTTCGGGGCCACCTCCGGGTGGATTTCGAAGGGCTCGCCGATGATGTCGCCGACGGTCATCCGCGGGTTGAGCGAGGTGTACGGGTCCTGGAACACCATCTGGATGTTCCGCCGCACCGCCTTCAGCGCCCGCCCCGACAGCTTGGTGATGTCCTGGCCCTTGTAGAAGACCTCGCCGGAGGTGGCGGTCTCCAGGGTCATCAGCAGCTTGGCGACGGTGGACTTGCCGCAGCCGGACTCGCCGACGATGCCCAGCGTCTCGCCCTGGTAGAGGTCGAAGGAGACCCCGTCCACGGCCTTGACCGCGCCGACCTGCCGCTTGAAGAGGATGCCCTGGGTCAGCGGGAAGTGCTTGACCAGGTTGCGCACCTGGAGGATCGGCTCGCCCCGCTCCACCGGAGCCGCGATGGCCGCCTCCACCTCGGTGGTGGTGGAGGCGTCGCTCGTCACCACCTCGGTGACGTTCGGGGTCGCGTCCACGGCCTCGTCGGTCTTCTTGATCTCAGCCATGGATCGTCTCCTTCCAGAAGTGGCAAGCGCTGCCGCGGCCGGCCAGCTCGCCGCCGTCCCGCTCGGTGACCTGGTGCAGCACCGGCACCTCCGTGCGGCAGCTGTCCTCGGCCTTCGGGCAGCGCGGGTTGAAGGCGCAGCCGGACGGGATCTTCAGCAGGTTGGGCGGCAGGCCCTTGATCGCGTAGAGGTCCTGCCCCTTCTGGTCCAGCCTCGGGATCGAGTCCAGCAGACCCCGGGTGTACGGATGCGCCGGACGCTTGTACAGCTCGTGCACCGGAGCCGTCTCCACGATCCGCCCCGCGTACATCACCGCGATCTTGTCCGCGACGTCGGCGACGACACCGAGGTCATGGGTGATCAGGATCAGACCCATGTTGAACTCGCGTTGAAGCTCCGCCAGCAGGTCCATCACCTGCGCCTGGACCGTCACGTCCAGCGCCGTCGTCGGCTCGTCCGCAATGATCAGATCCGGCTCCAGCGCCAGCGCCATCGCGATCATGATCCGCTGCCGCATACCGCCGGAGAACTGATGCGGATAGTCGCCCACCCGCTGCTTCGCCGCCGGGATCCGCACCCGGTCCATCAGCTCGATCGCCTTGGCCTTGGCCTCCTTGCGGGAGAGACCCTGGTGGACCCGGAACATCTCACCGAGCTGGTAGCCGACGGAGAGCACCGGGTTCAGCGAGGAGAGCGCGTCCTGGAAGATCATCGCCATCTTGGCGCCGCGGATCTTCCGCCGTTCCTCGTTGCTCATGGTGAGCATGTCCCGGCCGCGGAACAGGATTTCGCCCTGCGGGATCCGGCCGGGGGGCATGTCGAGGATGCCCATGACGGCCTGCGCGGTGACGGACTTGCCGGAGCCGGACTCGCCGAGCACCGCCAGCGTCTCGCCGGGGGCCACGCTGTAGTTGACCCCGTTCACCGCCTTGGCGATGCCGTCCCGGGTATGGAACTCCACGTGCAGGTCACGGACTTCGAGCAGCGGGGTGCTCTCGTCGCCACCGGCACGGGGCGCCGGGACATCAGCTGATTCTTCGATGATGGTCACGTACGCCCTCCTCAGCGCAGCTTGGGGTCGAGGGCGTCGCGCACCGCGTCGCCGAGCATGATGAACGCGTACACGGTGATGCTGACCGCGAGTGCGGGGAAGAGCATGACGTGCGGGTTGTCGCGCAGGACGTCCTTGGCCATGGAGACATCGGTGCCCCAGGAGATCGCCGGGTCGGCGAGTCCCATGCCCAGGTACGAGAGGGTGGCCTCGGCCGAGATGAAGCCGCCGAGCGAGATGGTGGCGACGACGATGGCCGGAGCGACCGAGTTCGGCAGCACGTGCCGGAACATGATCCGGGTGGTGCTCGCGCCGAGGGCCCGGGCCGCCATGACGTAGTCCGCGTGCTTGTTGGTGATCACCGCACTGCGCATCACCCGGGTGATCTGCGTCCAGCCCAGGAAGGCCAGCGCGCCGATGACCACCAGGACATCGCGCTTGGTGAACGCGTTGAGCACGACCATGGCGCCGAGCAGGAAGGGCAGGCCGAAGAAGACATCGGTGAGCCGGGAGATGATCCCGTCCAGCCAGCCGCCGAAGTAGCCGGCGAGCATGCCGAGGACACCGCCGACCAGCGTCACCACGAAGGTGACGCCGACACCGACCAGGATGGAGGCGCGGGTTCCGTAGACGGTACGCGCGTAGACACTGTTGCCCTGGTTGTCATAGCCGAACCAGTCGGGCTGGAAGAAGTGCGTCAGCTGGGGCTTGGTCAGGAAGTGGTCGGTGAGCTGTCCGGCCCGCGGGTTGGCGCTGGTGAAGAGCGTCGGGAACGCGGCCATGGTGAACAGCACGAGCAGCAGCAGCACCGAGATCACGAAGACCGGGCGGCGGCGCAGATCGTGCCAGGCATCGCCCCACAGGCTGCGCGCCTTCTCGGTGGCGACGCTCGCCGCCGGGTCGGCAGCAGGTGCCGCGACGGCGTCGACGACCTGCTCCGTCTTCGTCTTGGTCACGTCAGGCATACCGGATCCTCGGGTCCAGGACCGCGTAGAGCAGGTCGACGATCAGGTTGAGCACCAGGAAGATGAGGACGAAGACCGTGACGATACCGACGATCGTCGAGCCCTCGCGCTGACCGAGCGCGTGGAAGAGCACGTTCCCGACACCCTGGACGTTGAAGATTCCCTCGGTGACCACCGCGCCGCCCATCAGGGCACCGATGTCGGACCCGAGGAAGGTGATGACGGGGATCAGCGAGTTGCGCAGCAGATGGACACCGACGATGCGGCCCCGGGGCAGGCCCTTGGCCATCGCGGTGCGCATGTAGTCCGCCCGGCGGTTCTCGGCGACGGTGGTCCGGGTGAGCCGCGCGACATACGCCAGCGAGAGCATCGCCAGGACGAAGCCGGGCAGCATCAACTGTCCGATGTCCATGGAGTCCTGGACGCTGGGCGTGACCCAGCCGAGGGTGTCGGCGAACAGCGTCTGAGCCAGATAGCCCAGAACGAAGACCGGGATCGAGATGACGACCAGGGTGAACGCGAGCACCCCGGTGTCCACCGCCCGGCCCGCCTTCAGCCCGGCCCAGACCCCGAGAGCGATGCCCAGCACGATCTCGATGGTGAGGGCCACCAGGGTCAGCCGGACCGTGACCGGGAAGGCCATCGACATCTCGTCCAGGACCGGCCGGCCGCCGAACGTGGTGCCGAAGTCACCCTTGAAAAGGTCGGCCATGTAGTTCAGATACTGCTGCCACAGCGGCAGATCCAGACCGAATTGATGGCGCAGTTGCGCGACCTGGGCGGGGTCCGCCGCCTTGTCGCCCCACATCGCCCGGACGGGGTCGCCGGGGAGTGAGTGCACCATCAGGAAAATCAACAGAGTCGTCCCGATGAACACCGGGATCATCTGGAGCAGTCGCCGCGCGACGTAGCGCCCCATCATGCCTCCAAGCCGTGAGGGGTGGCGGCAGACCTCAGCATCGCCCTGCGGTGGGGGTGCGGGGCCTACGCCTGCAGGCCGGTGCCGCCGCTTCGTACGAGCGGCGGCACCGGCCGGCGTTCCCGGTTCTCTACTTCTGCTTCACCTGGACGTCGGTGAAGATGGGGTCGCCGTCCTGGGCGAACGGAATCTTCCCGAACACGTTCTTGGACTGACCGGAGTCGACCTTGTAGTACCAGAGCGGGATCGCCGGCAGGTCAGCTGCGAGCAGCTTCTCTGCCTCCTGGTACTTCTTGACCGTCTCGTCGAGGGTCGCGGCCTTGTCCGCCTCGGACGACAGCTTGTCGAACTTCTTGTTCGAGTAGTCGCCGGTGTTGCCCGCGGCGGTGGTGCCGTACAGGTCACGCATGAAGTTGGAGTTGACCGGGTAGTCCAGCGTCCAGCCCGACCGGTACAGCGACTTGACCTGCTTGTTGTCGCGAGCGTTCAGGTCGGACTGGAAGTCCGGCTTGGAGTCGCCGACGCACTCGACGCCGGTGGCGTTGCGGATGCTGTTGCAGACCGCGTCGACCCAGATCTTGTGCGGCTGGTCCGCGTTGAACTGGATCGAGATCTTGTTGGTCGGGACGCCGCCACCCTCCTTGATGAGGGCCTTGGCCTTCTTCGGGTCGAACGTGCACGCCTCGCCGCAGGCGCCGTCCTGGTAGCCGAGGACGTCCTTGGCGACGAAGCTGGTCGCCGGGACGCGGCTGCCGTTCAGCGTCTTCTTGGTGATGGTGTCACGGTCGATCGCCATCGACAGGCCCTGCTTGACCTTCGGGTCGATGTCCTTCCACTGCTTGGTGTAGAAGGCGAAGGCGAGGGTCTGGATCGACGACTGGTCGGTGTTGATCGCCCGCTCGCCCAGGTCCTGCTTGTAGTTGGCGAGGGAGGTCGTCGGGATCTGCTCGATCCAGTCCAGCTGGTCGGAGCGCAGGTCCGAGTAGGCGGCCTCGGCGGTCGTGTAGTTCTTGAAGTCGATGCCGCCGTTCTTGGCCTTGTTCGACCCCTTGTAGTCGTCGTACTTCCGGACCTTGATCAGCTTCTTGTGGTCCCAGGAGACGAACTTGTAGGGGCCGTTGCCGACCGGCTTCTCGCCGTAGCCCTTGGGGTCCTTGAAGAAGCCGCTGGGGAGCGGCGCCCACACGTCGTAGCCCAGCTTGTAGGCGAAGTACGAGATCGAGTCCTTGAGGCTGATCGTGAACTCGTTGTCGTTCACGACCTTCAGGCCGGACATCTTCTCCGAGGTCGGCTTCCCCTTCTCGGGGTGCACGTCCTCGTAGCCCTTGATGTCCTGGAACCAGCTGGAGTTGGTCTGGCCGTTCTCGACGTTGGCCGACCAGTTCCAGGAGTCCACGTAGGACTTGGCGGTGACCGGCTCGCCGTTGTGGAACTTCCAGCCCGGCTTGAGCTTGACGGTCCAGACGGAGGAGTCCTTGTTCGGCGTGACCGACTCGGCGTTGATGTACTCGAGCTTGCCGGTGCCGGGCTGGTAGTCCACGAGGCCGGAGAAGATGGTGCGCAGCACGCGACTTCCCTGGCTCTCCTTGGCGTTCGCCGGCTGGAGCGGGTGCTGCGGCTCACTCAGCTGGGCGACCAGGATCCCCTTGGGGTCCGGCTTGCCGTCGTTGATGCCGCCGCCGGCACCGGAGTCGTTGCCGCCACCGCAGGCGGTCGCGGCCATCGCCACGACGATCGCGCCCGCGACCCACTTGGCGCTCTTGGCACCGCGCATGGGTATGCCTCCTCAGGAGTCCACTGTCCATTACATGGAAGGACGCCGGCCGCGCGCTGACACCCCTGACAGCTGCAGTCGGCACCCCGTGCTCGTGAGTCGGCGCTCCCCACAGCGCTTGACCCATTGACCCGAGCTCAATGGACCCAACTATCGAGTAGGTTCGCGCCGTAAACCACACGTAAGGGATCTCGTTTTGGTCACATCAAGTTCATCGAGATGCCCGAAATCCGGACAAAGGGAGCCCATACAGACAGGCATGAAACGGACTGTTAACGCTTCTTCCGGTGATCGGTGCCCGATATCCGAACGCGGTGCGGGAGAAATCCCGTTGACACGCGGGGGCACGCACGACGGCCCGGCACCCTCGTCGAAAGGGGTGCCGGGCCGAGCGTATCCGTGCGGCTGAAGAGCTGTCAGCTCATCGGCTCATGCGGGAGAGTCACCGCACGAGGCGGCGTGTCACCGCTTGGCGCGCGACGCCGTGCGGCCGCGCTCCTTCTGGTCCAGGACGACCTTGCGGATGCGCACGGCCTCCGGGGTCACCTCGACGCACTCGTCGTCGCGGCAGAACTCCAGGGACTGCTCCAGCGACAGCTTGCGCGGCGGCACGATCGCCTCGAAGGAGTCGGCCGAGGAGGAGCGCATGTTGGTGAGCTTCTTCTCCTTGGTGATGTTGACGTCCATGTCGTCGGAGCGGGAGTTCTCACCGACGATCATGCCCTCGTACACCTCGGTGCCCGGGTCGGTGAAGAGCACACCGCGCTCCTGGAGGTTGGTCATCGCGAAGGCGGTGACCGCACCGGAACGGTCGGCGACCAGGGAGCCGTTGTTACGGGTGGAGAGCTGGCCGAACCACGGCTCGTGGCCCTCGTGGATGGAGTGCGCGATACCGGTGCCGCGGGTGTTGGTCAGGAACTCGGTACGGAAGCCGATCAGACCGCGGGAGGGGACGACGAACTCCATGCGGACCCAGCCGGAGCCATGGTTGGACATGTTGTCCATGCGGCCCTTGCGGACACCCATCAGCTGGGTGACGGCGCCCATGTGCTCCTCGGGCACGTCGATGGTCATGCGCTCGACGGGCTCGTAGGTCTTGCCTTCGACCTCCTTGGTGACCACCTGCGGCTTGCCGATGGTCATCTCGAAGCCCTCGCGGCGCATCTGCTCGACCAGGATGGCCAGCGCCAGCTCGCCGCGGCCCTGCACCTCCCAGGCGTCGGGACGCTCGGTCTCCAGCACGCGCAGCGAGACGTTACCGATCAGCTCGCGCTCCAGGCGGTCCTTGACCTGGCGGGCGGTGACCTTGCGGTCCTTGACCGCGTTCTTGGCGTCCGCGCCCTTGCCGGTGCCGCCCTTGCCGACCAGCGGCGAGGTGTTGGTGCCGATGGTCATCGAGATCGCGGGCTCGTCGACCGTGATCAGCGGCAGCGCCACCGGGTTCTCCGGGTCGGCCAGCGTCTCGCCGATCATGATGTCCGGGATACCGGCGACGGCGCAGATGTCGCCCGGCCCGGCCTTCTCGGCGGGCTTGCGGGTGAGCGCCTCGGTCATCATCAGCTCGGTGATGCGGACGTTGGAGATCGAGCCGTCGCGCTTGATCCAGGCGACGGTCTGCCCCTTCTTCAGCTCGCCCTGCTCGACCCGGAGCAGCGCGATACGGCCGAGGAAGTTGTCGGCGTCGAGGTTGGTGACGTGCGCCTGGAGCGGGGCGGTCTCGTCGAACTGCGGGGCCGGAACCGTCTCCAGCAGCGTGGTGAAGAACGGCTGGAGGTTCTCGCTGTCGGCGGGGACGGTGCCGTCCTCCGGCTTGGTCAGCGAAGCGACGCCGTCACGGGCGCAGGCGTAGACGATCGGGAACTCGATCTGGTCCTCATCCGCGTCCAGGTCCAGGAACAGGTCGTAGGTCTCGTTGACGACCTCGTCGATCCGGGAGTCCGGGCGGTCGGTCTTGTTGATGCACAGGATGACCGGCATCCGGGCCGCGAGGGCCTTGCGGAGCACGAAGCGGGTCTGCGGGAGCGGGCCCTCGGAGGCGTCGACCAGCAGGACGACCGCGTCGACCATCGACAGACCGCGCTCGACCTCACCGCCGAAGTCGGCGTGGCCGGGGGTGTCGATGATGTTGATGGTGACCGGGTCGCCACCGTCCTTCGGGTGGTACTTGACCGCGGTGTTCTTCGCGAGAATGGTGATGCCCTTCTCGCGCTCGAGGTCGTTCGAGTCCATCATGCGCTCGTCGAGGTTCTCAGCGGCGTGCGCGGCGAAGGCACCGGCCTGCTTCAGCATGGCGTCGACGAGGGTCGTCTTGCCGTGGTCGACGTGGGCGACGATGGCGACGTTACGAATGTCGTGGCGCGTGGGCATGGGTGACTAGCGCTTCTCTCGGATCGTGGGATGCGGCGTCTCATTCCTCGTACGCCCCGCCGGGCTGGCCCGCCTCGGCTGCCTCCCATGGTACGTGGACCGGCAAACTCCGGACTCCCCGGCGATGCCTATCGCCCGTACCGCCCGTTCCCGCGCCGGTCAGGAGCGCGCCGGATCGCCCGTGCGGCAGCCGAGCCGGGCCGCCTCGCGCAGCCACGCCGGCCGCTTCTTCTCCGGCTTGGCGCCGCAGCTCACCACATCCAGATCGGCCCCGGACCGCCAGGTCAGCACATGGCCGGAGGTGGTGCCGCTCCGGCCCGCGCCGCGGCAGGTGTAGGTGAAGTCGGCTTCGACCAGCCGGACCGAGCGGGCCGTGAGGTACCGGCCGGACCGGCTCGCGGACCAGGTGCCGGCGGAGCTGCCGTCGTCCCGCGAGGTGGCCGGGGAGCCCTCCATGCCGTCGCCCGCCAGGCCGTCGGCCTTCAGCCGCTGGGCGAGGGCCTGGATCACCAGATCGGCGGGGAGCGCCGGGCCCCGGGCCGCCACCGTCGGCGTGAAGCGCACGAGTTCCACGTTGCGCCCGCTGCCGATCTCCCGGCCCTTGCGGTACTGCCGGGTCGGGGAGAGATCGGTGACGACCGAGCGCTGGGCGGCGTTGAACCAGCGGTAGGTGCCGTCCTCGCACGCCTGCTCCACCGCGCGGCGGGCGGGCGGCGCGGGGGCGGGCCGCTTCGCGGCGGCCTCGGTCCTGGCCGGCTTGTCGTCGCTCTCCGCCGAGCAGCCGGCCGTCCCCGCTGTCACCAGGACGGCCACCACTGCTGCGATCCACACACGCTGCATGCTCTCGACTCCCCCGTTCCCGGGTCTGCTCACGGTCATGGTCTCGGTCCGCGGGGGACGGGCCACCGGGGCGGGCCGGTGAGGGCCCTCCCGGCCGGTGGCGGGCGGGCCGGTGGCGACCCGCCCGCCACCGGTCCGTCCGGCTCTCCGCGGAAGGCGTCTTCTGCTTCTGCGGAGGCCGTCTCCTGCGGTGGCTGTTTCCTGCGGTGGCTGCTTCTGCCGTGTGGCCGTTCCTGCGGCGGCCGTTCCTGCTGAAGCGCTACTTCCGGAAGCCGATGTCCTGGTAGCGCGGGGTGGCGAAGCCGTAGGCCCCGACGTTCGCGAGGTTCGACCGCGCCGCGACGAGCTGCGGCCGCTGGTAGAGCGGGAGCGAACCGGCCACCGCCCAGATCCGGGCGTCCGCCCGGCGCACCAGGCTGCGCGAGGCCGCGCCGTCCAGCTCGGAGACCGCCTGGTCGAAGAGCTGGTCGATGTGGTCCGTGCCGACCCGGGTGTAGTTCTGCTCGACGATCAGCGAGCCGTCCGCCGCGGGCTGCGGCTTGGCGAAGATCGGACGGGCGTCGGTGGCCGGGTAGGCGCTCGCGGGCCAGGACCACAGGGCGAGGTCGTAGTCACCGGCGGCGATGTGGTCCTTGAAGTAGCTGTCGTCCTTGACCTTGACGATCTCGGTCCTGACGCCGATGCCCTCCAGCATCGCGGAGATCCGGTCGCCGACGGTACGCAGCGGTTCGGCACCGGTTCCGGTCGGCAGGACGAAGCGGAGGACCAGCGGCTTGCCGTCCTTGCGGACCGCGTGGACGTCGGCCGATCCGGCCCTGCTGCCGCCCGGCCCGACCTCCTTCGCCGAGCCCTTCTTCTCCCCGTCCCGCTTCTCGCCGTCCCGCTTCTCGCCGTCGTCCTTCCGCGCGCCCTCCCGCTTCTCCTCGTCCCGCTTCTCCCGGTCCTTCTTCGCCTGCTTCTCCTCGTCCCGCTTCTCCGGGGCCTTCTTCTCCCCGTCCCGCTTCTCGCCCTTCTTCTCGTCCTTCTTCTCGCCGTGCTCCTCCCGGGCCTGCTTCTTCTTCTCGTCCCGCTCCTCGGCGGTGTCGTCGCCGTTGCGCCGGTCCTCCGCCTTCCCGCCCGCCTTGGGCAGGTCCGCGCCGCCTTCCCGCCGCCAGCCCGCGGAGCTGAGCAGCGCCTGGGCGGCCTCGGTGTCCTGGCTGCCGAGCGCGGCGCTGTTGTCCTGGTAGCCCTGCTGCCCGGCCATCAGCAGATGGCTTCCGAGCGGCTGGGCGGGCAGTGCGAGCGGCTTCAGTACGGCGTCGGCGATGGCCTGCCGGTTGATCGCCCGGGCGACGGCCCGGCGCACCCGCTCGTCGGCGAGGGGCCCGGAGGCGCCGTTCAGCGCGAGCTGGGTGTAGGCGGGCTCCAGGGACTTGCGCACGGTGTAGCCGCGCAGGTTCCCCGCCCGGGCGGCCGCCGCACGGCGCGCCCGTTCGGCGTCGCGCTCCCGCGGCGTCCCGTGGGCCCGGGCCCAGGCCCGGAGCGCCTCCGTGGGACCGGCGTGGGCGGAGCGGAGCGCTCCGGCGAGCGACTCGCCGTGGTGGGCCGCCTGCCGGGCGTCGCCGCCCTTCTCGCTGCGGTTCCCGCTCTTCGGCCGCGCCGCGGCCTGGATCTTCTCCACCGTCGACCGGTCGATGTCGGCGACGTCCAGCTCACCGGCGCTCAGGGCGGCCGCCCGCCGGTCCCGCGCCACGGCCTTGAACACCACCGAGTCCAGCTTCGTCCGCTCGCCCCACCAGCGCGTGTTCCGGACCAGGGTGACCTTCCCCCGCCCCTTCGTACCGTCCACGTCCTTCAGCGCGAAGGGCCCGGCCGTGGCCTTGAGGGTCTTGCGGGCGCCGTCGTTGAAGGCGCCGGGGGTGCCCATGACGGCCTTGGGGTAGAGCGGGGTGAACAGCGACCGCCAGTCGGTGTACGGCTTGGCGAAGGTGACCCGGACCTCCTGCGGGCTGTGCCCCTGCTCGATCTTCCGGATCCGCTCGTACCCGGCGTTGCGCGCGGTCCAGTAGGCGCGGTTCCGGCCGCTGAGCGCCTTCCACTGGGCCGCGAAGTCCTCCGCGCCGAGGGCCCGGCCGTCGCTCCACTTGGCCGCGCGCTTCAGCTTGTAGACCACGACCTGCTGGGGCTCGCGCTCGGTCACGTCCGCGGAGTCGAGGTAGTCGGGGTTCCGCTTGGGCCTGCCGCGCTCGTCGAGCGTGAACAGCGCGGGCAGGACCGCCCCGGCGATGCGGTCGCTGGCCGCGTCGGCGTCGGACTGGAAGGTGTTGAGGGTCACCGGCACGGCGTCGATCGCCCAGCGCACCGTGCCTCCGCCGCGCAGCTGTCCACGGGCCGCGGAGGCGACGTCCTGCGGCACGACGGCCTGCCGCGGCGCGGCCTCCTCGGACGACGAGGAGCTGCAGCCGGCCAGGACCGGCAGCGGGAGGAGCACGCCCGCCGCGAGGAGTGCGGTGCAGCGGCGCTGACGGGAGGCCGCCCCGACTCGGATGCCGTCGATCGACATGTCTGAACCTCCGGGCTGCACACGTTTGGCGGTTTATGTCTTTCATCGCATCTATTGCTGCACCACTGAACGCGACGCCCCCCGTTCCGGGGCGCAGACACGGCGGGCACAGGGGCTTTGCCACCCGGAGGGAGCAAGCCCGGAGGCACCCCGGCGCGCTGACAGGGCGTATCCGGGCGACACGAAATGGGTAATCGTGGTGGCGCCCTAGCCAAGGCAATATGTGACGCGCGACACTCTCATGCGCATCAGCGTTGTCAGCCTCCCTCCTGCCCCCTTCGACAGGAGGAGCCCATGGGAAGCGAGGGCGTTTCATGTCCCTTCAGGACGATCTGACCGCCGCACAGCGCACGGTGGAGGAGCTGTTCCGCACCGTGGGCCGACTGGAGCAGCAGATCGGGACCGGCCTGGAGATCCGCCGGGTGCGCGCCGACGCGGACCATCTGCGCGAGAGCCTCGCCCTGCTGCGCGAGACCGCCCCACCCGAGCGGGCCGGGACCACGCCCCGCCGCACCGACCTCGTCACCATCCCCGACGCCCCCTACAACAGCGCCCTGTGGGCGGACGCCGAGGACGAGGGTCTCGGCGCGCGCGACCGGCGCGCGCCCTAGCCAGGTCCTGTCACCGGAGAGGTGCACCGGCTCGCGGCGCCCGGCACGGCACCGTGAGTTCTCCGGCACACCGTTCCGGTCACGGCACCGGCCGACGACGGGCCCCTCCGCTCCGCATCCACCGCCGATCCCACTCCAGCACGGAGTCACTCTTGGCCACTGGCACCCAACCCCGACCGGGCACCGACGACCCCGGCGACGCACGGGGCGGAGTGCTCTCCGCCCCGCGTGCCGCCATTCCGGCGCGACATCTGCGGAACGACCGCTGGTGGTTCGCGCCGGCCGTCACCGCCGCGGGTCTGCTCGCCTTCATCGTCTACTCGACCTGGCGGGCCTTCGCCAATTCCCACTACTACGCGGCGCCGTACGTCTCGCCGTTCTACTCGCCCTGTCTCGCGGAGAACTGCGAGACCATGCGCGGCGGCCCCAACTGGGAGATCTTCGGTAGCTGGTGGGGCCTCTCCCCCGCCCTGCTGATCCTCATCTTCCCGCTGGGCTTCCGGCTCACCTGCTACTACTACCGCAAGGCCTACTACCGGGGCTTCTGGGCCTCGCCCCCGGCGTGCGCGGTCGCCGAGCCGCACCGGACGTACACCGGCGAGACCCGCTTCCCGCTGATCCTGCAGAACCTCCACCGGTACTTCTTCTACGCCGCGCTGCCGGTGGCCGGGATCCTGACGTACGACACCGCCCTCGGCTTCCGGAACAGCGAGTACGAGTGGGGCCACATGGGCCTGGGCACCCTGGTCTTCCTCGTCAACATCGTGCTGATCTGGGCGTACACCCTGTCCTGCCACTCCTGCCGGCACATCATCGGCGGCCGGCTGCGGCACTTCTCCAAGCACCCGGTGCGCTACCGGATGTGGGGCTGGGTGGGAAAGCTCAACGAGCGGCACATGCTTCTCGCCTGGTCGTCACTGATCAGCGTCGCGCTCGCCGACTTCTACGTCTATCTGCTCGCCACCGGCGCCTTCGACGACCCGCGGCTCTTCTGAGATGGAGATGGAACAACGATGACCCAAGTCGACCGGCAGGCGTGGGACGTGGTCGTGGTCGGTGCGGGAGGCGCCGGCCTGCGCGCCGCCATCGAGGCCCGGGAACAGGGCATGCGGACCGCGGTGATCTGCAAGTCGCTGTTCGGCAAGGCCCATACGGTCATGGCCGAGGGCGGCATCGCCGCCAGCATGGGCAATGTGAACGCGGGCGACAACTGGCAGGTCCACTTCCGCGACACGATGCGCGGCGGCAAGTTCCTCAACCAGTGGCGGATGGCGGAGCTGCACGCCCGCGAGGCCCCCGACCGGGTGTGGGAGCTGGAGACCTGGGGGGCGCTCTTCGACCGCACCAAGGACGGACGGATCTCCCAGCGGAACTTCGGCGGCCACGAGTACCCGCGGCTCGCCCACGTCGGCGACCGCACCGGTCTGGAGCTGATCCGCACCCTCCAGCAGAAGATCGTCTCGCTCCAGCAGGAGGACGAGCGCGAGCACGGCGACCACGAGGCGCGGCTGAAGATCTTCCAGGAGTGCACCGTCACCCGGGTGCTGAAGTCCGACGGGAGGGTCGCGGGCGTCTTCGGCTACGAGCGCGAGTCCGGGCGGTTCTTCGTCATCTCGGCCCCGGCCGTGGTGCTCGCCACCGGCGGCATCGGCAAGTCCTTCAAGGTGACCTCCAACTCCTGGGAGTACACCGGTGACGGGCACGCCCTCGCGCTGCTCGCCGGGGCCCCGCTGATCAACATGGAGTTCGTGCAGTTCCACCCCACGGGGATGGTCTGGCCGCCGTCGGTGAAGGGCATCCTCGTCACCGAGTCCGTGCGCGGCGACGGCGGCGTGCTCCGCAACAGCGAGGGCGAACGCTTCATGTTCGACTACATCCCGGACGTCTTCAAGGAGAAGTACGCGCAGTCCGAGGACGAGGGCGACCGCTGGTACGAGGACCCGGACCACAACCGCCGCCCGCCCGAGCTGCTGCCCCGCGACGAGGTCGCCCGCGCCATCAACTCCGAGGTGAAGGCGGGCCGGGGCTCGCCGCACGGCGGGGTGTTCCTGGACGTGTCGACCCGGATGCCCGCCGAGGCGATCAAACGGCGGCTGCCGTCCATGCACCACCAGTTCAAGGAGCTGGCGGACGTCGACATCACCGCCGAGCCGATGGAGGTCGGGCCGACCTGCCACTACGTGATGGGCGGGGTGGACGTGGACCCCGACACCACGGCCGCCACCGGGGTGCCCGGGCTCTTCGCGGCGGGCGAGGTCGCGGGCGGTATGCACGGCTCCAACCGGCTGGGCGGCAACTCCCTGTCGGACCTGCTGGTCTTCGGACGGCGGGCCGGGCTGCACGCGGCGGAGTATGCCGCCGCGCCGGCCGGTCCCCGTCCGCTGCCGGAGGACACGGAGATCGCCATGGCGGAGGCGGAGGCGCTGCGCCCGTTCAGTGCCGAGGGCCCCGATCCGGAGCACCCGGACAGCCGCCCCGCGGAGAACCCGTACACGCTCCACCAGGAGCTCCAGCAGACGATGAACGACCTCGTCGGCATCATCCGGCGGGAGAGCGAGATGACCGAGGCGCTGCACCGGCTGGCCGCGCTGCGGCTGCGGGCGCGGCGCGCGGGCGTCGAGGGGCACCGGCAGTTCAACCCGGGCTGGCACCTGGCGATCGATCTGCGGAACATGCTGCTGGTCAGCGAGTGCGTGGCGCGGGCCGGGCTGGAACGCACGGAGAGCCGCGGCGGCCACACCCGGGACGACCATCCGCGGATGGACCGGGACTGGCGGCGGATCAACCTGGTCTGCCGGCTCTCCGACCCGACGGGCGGTCTGGCCGCGACCGACACCGAGCGCGGCCAGATCCGGCTGGAGCGGCGGGAGAGCGAGCCCATCCGGGACGACCTGCTCGGGCTGTTCGAGAAGGAAGAACTGGTGAAGTACCTGACGGACGAGGAGCTGACCCAGTGAGTGGCTACGAGGCCCGCTTCAAGGTGTGGCGGGGCGACACGGACGGCGGCGGCCTGGAGGACTTCCGGGTGGAGGTCCACGAGGGCGAGGTGGTGCTCGACATCATCCACCGGCTCCAGGCCACGCAGGCGCCCGATCTGGCCGTGCGGTGGAACTGCAAGGCGGGCAAGTGCGGTTCGTGCAGTGCGGAGATCAACGGGCGGCCGCGGCTGCTGTGCATGACGCGGATGTCGGTCTTCGAGCGGTCGGAGACCATCACGGTCACCCCGCTGCGGGCCTTCCCGGTCGTTCGGGACCTGGTGACGGACGTGTCGTTCAACTACACCAAGGCGCGGGAGGTGCCGTCGTTCGTCCCGCCGCCGGGGGTCGCCCCGGGCGAGTACCGGATGATGCAGGAGGACGTGGGGCGCTCGCAGGAGTTCCGCAAGTGCATCGAGTGCTTCCTGTGCCAGGACACCTGCCATGTGGTGCGCGACCACGAGGAGAACAAGCCGGCCTTCGCCGGGCCGCGTTTCCTCATGCGGGTCGCGGAGCTGGACATGCATCCGCTGGACGCCGCCGAGGAGTCCGGCCTGGACCGCAAGCGGACCGCGCAGGACGACCACGGGCTGGGCTACTGCAACATCACCAAGTGCTGCACGGAGGTCTGCCCGGAGGGGATCAGGATCACCGACAACGCGCTGATCCCGCTGAAGGAGCGGGCCGCGGACCGCAAGTACGACCCGCTGGTCTGGCTGGGCGACAAGATCCGGCGGCGCGGCTGAGCCGGTGACCGGCCGCGGCCCGTGACGGCGGCCGGGCGCACGCGCGGAGGGGGAGGGCCGGCGGCCCTCCCCCTCCGGCACGTCCGGCGCCTCAGTACAGGCTGAGCAGGGCCTCCACCGGGTCCACGGCCGCCGACTCGCCGCCCGGGAGGGCGAGTTCGAACCAGACCGTCTTGCCGTGCGGGGTGCGGCGGCTGCCCCAGCCCGCGCTGAGCAGTCCGACGAGCTGGAGCCCGCGGCCGCCCTCGTCCGTGTCGCGGGCCCGGCGGCGGCGCGGCTGGACCAGACCGCCGTCCCAGACCTCGCAGACCAGGGTCCGGTCGAGCAGCAGCCGGAGCCGGATCTCGCCCTCGCCGTACCGCAGCGCGTTGGTGACCAGCTCGCTGACCAGCAGTTCGGTGGTGTCCACCAGGCTCTCCAGGCCCCAGGCGACGAGCTGTTCGCGCGCCTGCTCGCGGGCCCGGGAGACCGACTGCGGCTCCGGCGCCAGCTTCCAGTCGCCGACGGAGTCCGCGGGCAGGCCCTGCACCCGGGCCATCAGCAGGGCGATGTCGTCCTCGCCGTGGTGGGTGTCCAGGGTGCCCAGGACGTGGTCGCAGAGGTCCTCAAGGGGGTCGGGGGCGCCCTCCGCCGAGGACGGCGGCGGGTTGGTGAGGGCGGTGCGGAAGTCCTGCAGCCCCTCGTCCAGCGGATGGTCGCGGGACTCCACGAGGCCGTCGGTGTAGAGCGCGAGCACGGCCCCGTCGGGGAGCTCGACCTCGACCTCCTCGAAGGGCTCGCCGCCCACGCCGAGCGGCATGCCGGTGGGCACCTCCAGCATCAGGGCGGGCTCGCCCGGCTCGACCAGCGCGGGCGGCAGATGGCCGGCGTTGGCGAAGGTGCACCGCCGGGTGACCGGGTCGTAGACCGCGTACACACAGGTGGCCAGATAGACCTCGGAGAGGTCGGAGGCGGCCTCGCCGGAGCCGCCGTTCCGGGAGGCGGCCCGCGAGGCGGCGGCGCCCCCGTAGGAGCCGCCCGGGGCCCCGAGGCCGCGGGCGATCTCGTCGAGGGCGGAGAGGACCTCGGCGGGCTCCAGGTCGAGCAGGGCCAGCGTCCGTACGGCGGTGCGCAGTTCGCCCATGGCGACGGCGGCCCGCAGCCCGCGGCCCATCACGTCGCCGACGACCAGGGCGGTGCGGTGGCCGGGCAGTTCGATGACGTCGAACCAGTCGCCGCCGACCTCGGTGGCGGTGGTGCCCGGCAGATAGCGGCAGGCGATGTCGAGCCCGGCCGCCTCCGGGTCGCCGGGCGGCAGCAGGCTGCGCTGGAGGATCAGCGCGCGTTCGTGCTCCCGGCGGTAGAGGCGGGCGTTGTCGATGCAGACGGCGGCCCGGGAGGCGAGTTCGACGGCGAGCGCGGTGTCCCGCTCGCCGAACGGCTCACTGCCCTTGGTGCGGGAGAACTGGGCGAGTCCGACGACGGTGTCGTGGGCGACCATCGGCACCGCGAGGGTGGACTGCACGACGGCGCCGAGCTCCGGGCCGTCGTCGCTGTCCTGGCCGGGGATGACGCGGGCCTGGCCGGTGCGCAGGGCGCTGGCGCAGGGCGAGTTGAAGGGATAGCGGTGGACGGCTCCGACCTCGACGGGCCGCGGCTCCCCGTCGTCGGGGACGGTGCAGGCGGAGATGACCACGGGGGCGTCGGAGACCGCGCTGGCGAAGGCGACCCGGCGCAGTTCCGCGCTGCCGTCGGCGAGTCCCGGCGGCGCCTCGTCCCCCACCAGCAGGCCCTGGTAGAGGTCGACGGAGGCCAGGTCGCAGAACTGCGGCACGGCGACGTCGAGGAGTTCGCGGGCGGTGGTCTCCAGGTCGAGGGAGTTGCCGATCCGGGCGCCGGCCGCGTTCAGCAGCGCCAGGTTGCGCCGGGCGCTGGCGGCCTCGCGTTCGGCGTTGCGGCGGCGGGTGACATCGGTGGCGAGCCCGGCCACCCCGATGGGACGGCCGCTCGCGCTGTGCAGCCGGAAGAGGTTGACGGACCACCGGTGCCGCTCCTGGTCGCCGGGGACCGCCCCCATCAGCTGAAGCTCCGTGACCGGATTGCCGCTCTCCATGACCTGGCGGAGGGCACCGGTCAGCCGCTCGGCCTCGCCGCGCGGCAGGTAGTCGGCCGGGCTGCGGCCGCGGTGGGAGTCGATGGTGCCGCCGAAGACGGAGGCGAAGCGGGCGTTGGCCCGGAGGATCCGGAGGTCCGCGCCGAAGAGGATGAAGCCCATCGGAGATTGACCGAAAACCGCCTGCGAGGCGGCGAGGTCGGTCTCGATGCTGCGCAGGGCGCGGACGTCCACGACGATGCAGACCGCCCCGCGGCCGCCGTCCTCCGCGCGGGCCGGCATCACATAGACCTCGGCGAGCCCGTGCGGTCCGGCGCCTTCGATGGCCCGGAAGGGGACCAGCCCGACCCATTCGCGGCCGTCCATGATTTCCGCGATCTTGCGGTGTCCGAGGTCGCGCAGCTCGCCGGGGACGAAGGCGTCGATGGGGTCCTTGCCGACGGCGGCGTGTGCGGGGATTCCCAGGAGCTCGGCCGCCCGGTCGCTCCACTGCTCGATGCGGCCGTCGGGCCCGAGCGAGAAGGAGGCCACCCGGATGTAGTCGTAGATCGATCCGGGCGGATTGCTCTGCCACGTGGAGGCAGCCGCTGCCTCGTCAGGCGTCCCCGCCCCCGCTGGTATGTCGCTCACGCGCCCGTCCCCTCCAGCTCACCTTGCCCGGACCGGCCTGGGCCAGTATCCAGCACCCCGGCTGTCCGGAACACGGCCTCCACGATCACAGCACCGTCTCATTCGAGGGTGGGTGCGCCACCCCCGAAATGCTGCCGCCCACTATCGCATCGAAGATCGTTCAGCGGGACCGCTGCCGTGATCAGCACTACCTCCCTTCTCCTAACCAGGGAGACCGAGCTCGAACCACACCGCCTTGCCCCGGTTGCCGTGACGTGTGCCCCAGCGCTTGGAGGCATGGGCGACGAGCTGCAGGCCGCGCCCGCCCTCGTCGTCGGGTGCGGCGCTCCGCGCCAGCGGCGGATCGGGCAGCGGATCGGACACCTCGACGAGCAGCGCGTCGCTGCGGATGCGCTGGATGCGCACCCCGATGGGGCCGCTCGCGTAGCGCATGGCGTTGGTGACGAGTTCACTGACGAGCAGTACGGTCACGTCGCTCACCGCGTTCAGGCCCCACTCGTTCAGCGTCGAGCGGACCAGGGACCGCGCCTTGCGCACGGAGCCCGGTTCGGCCGGGAAGCTCCACTCGGCCGCCCGGTCCTCCGACAGGGGGCGTGCGGCAGGCGGAGCCGGGTCGAAGGCCCCTGCGCTGTCGCTCACGCCGACCACTTCCAGACCGCTGGCAGATCCCATGGCAGACCACGCTGTTCGATCTGTCCGAATATCGGGGGGAGGATGCTCGGACACTAGAAGGCACATACCCGCTATCGAAGCCCGACTATCGCGACATTCGGCGCACTGTGCCACGAAAGGCACAAGATGCGGGTGCTACACCCCGCCCACCGGACGCTCCGGCGTCCGGGACTCCCCCGGCGCGCGGCCGGCCAGCAGACGGACGGCCTCCCCGACGGCCGGACGGTCCTGGTCAAGCCAGTCGACCTCGTCGGCGCGGTCGGGGGTGAGCCAGCGGACCGCGTCGTGGTCCTGCAGCGGACGGGGCTCGCCGGCGACCAGCCGGACGGTCCACACCCGGAGCACATAACCCGGCGTCAGCGGCCACTGGCCGGGGATCCGGGCGAGCGGCTCGGTCTCGATGCCGAGCTCCTCCCGCAGTTCGCGGACGAGCGCCGCCTCCGGAGCCTCGCCGGGCTCCACCTTGCCGCCGGGCAGCTCCCAGCGGCCGGCCAGCGCGGGCGGCGCGCTGCGGCGGGCAGCCAGCAGCCGCCCGCCGTGCAGCACCGCTCCGGCGACCACGATCGTCGTCCCGTCGTCCGTCACGCGCCAAACCCTACGGCGCGGACGCGACTTACGACGAGGCGCGGCGGCCGGACCGCTCGACCAGGTACAGCTGCTTGTGGCCGCCCGCCTCCAGCCGGTCGGCGACCCGCTGGGCCTCGGCGCGCGTGGCGTAGCGGCCGACACGGTACTGATTGCCGTTGTCGTCCTGACGTATGACGATCCACGGCAGTACGGCACCGTTGTCGGTCATCACCGCGCCTCCCGCGCCGGGCCCCGCACATCTGCGCACAGCGCGCCTGTGCACAGCGCCACGACCTCTGTGGAAACCCCAGTCCGCATATGCCCGAGCGTACGCCCGACCCTTACGCACCGGATACGGGTTTTCACCAAGAGGTCATCATCCGGCCACGCGTTCGAGGTCGGACTTCTCGCGGCCGTCGGCGCTCTCGCCGTCCGCCACGGCCATCTCCGCCCGGACCTCGGCCAGGGACGGGTTCGGCCAGGCGCTGCGGACGCCCCAGGCGTAGAAGGCGAGCCCGATCAGGGCCACGACCAGGATGTCCCAGCCCTCCGGCAGGTAGCCCTGGCCGCCGAACTCCTTGCCGCCGGCCCACGAGACGAAGGCCATGACCAGCAGATACGTGACCATCCAGGCGCCGGCCTTCAGGTGCGGCTTCAGCTCGGCCCACGGCTTGCGCAGCTCGTACCAGGCCCAGATCGGCAGACCGATCGCCATGATGAAGATGACCTTGCCGGTGAGCGGCCAGCGGGCCCAGTACATGACCAGCGAACCGAAGATCATCGCGATGGGGGCGATGACCGGCATGGCACGCAGCTTCACCGGCCGCGGCAGCTCGGGGGCGAGCCGGCGCAGCGCCATCACGGCGACCGGGCCGGTGATGTAGGAGATCACGGTGGCGACACCGACGATCTCGGCGATCGAGCCCCAGCCGCGGAAGACGGCGAGGAAGACGAAGGCCACGACCAGGTTGAGCAGCAGCGCCGGCTTCGGCACACCGGTCTTGGGGTCGACCTTGCCGAAGACACCCGGCAGGTGGCCGTTCTCCTGGACGCCGTGGATCATGCGCGAGGTGGTGGCCGCGTAGATCATGCCGGTGCCGGACGGGGAGACGAACGCGTCCGCGTAGAGCAGCAGCGCCAGCCAGTTCATGCCCCAGGCGATGGCGAGGTCGGCGAGCGGCGAGTTGAAGGCGAGCCCGCTCCAGCCGTTGCCGGCGGCGAGCTTCTCGGCCGGGACGGCCATCAGGAACGCGACCTGCAGGGCCAGGTAGATGACCAGGGCGATCAGGATCGAGCCGATCACGGCCTTGGGCAGCGACTTGCCGGGGTTGCGGGCCTCGGCGGCCATGTTCAGCGGCGACTGGAAGCCGTTGAAGGCCCAGACGATGCCGGAGACGGCGACGGCGCTGAAGACCGCGCTCCAGCCGTTCGGCGTGAAGCCGCCGTGGCTGGTGACGTTGCTCGTGTCGAAGTGGGCGAACATCAGCGCGCCCGCCGTCAGGACCGGCACCACGACCTTGAAGACGGTGATGGCGGTGTTGGTCTTCGCGAAGAGGGTGATCGCGAACCAGTTCAGGAAGAAGTAGACGAGCAGCAGCACGCTGGACGCGGCGACGCCGGTGCCGGTGAGCTCCTTGCCGTCGTACAGGCCCTGCGCCCAGGAGAAGTCCCAGGAACTCATGTACTGGATCGAGGCGGTCGCCTCGCCGGGTATGACCGAGACGATCGCGATCCAGTTGGCCCAGGCGGCGAGGTAGCCGGCGAGCGAGCCGTGCGAATACTGGCCGTAGCGGACCATGCCGCCGGCCTTCGGGAACATCGAGCCGAGCTCGGTGTAGGTGAGGGCGATGGTCAGGGCGACCACGGCGCCGATGACCCACGCGAGGATGGCGGCGGGACCGGCGAGCGCGGCGGCCCGTTCAGCACCGAAAAGCCACCCGGAACCGATGATCGACCCCAGCCCGACGGCGGTGAGGGCCACCGTGCCGAGGGATCGTCGGTAGTGGGACTGAGATCCCTGCTCCGTACTCAACGCTCCTGGTTCTCCCTTCGCCCCCCATGGACAGGACACACAAACCGACACATCGTAAAGATCAAACGGAAGATCATCATCCAGACAGGCCCCCCACCTGGGACTCTGTGAGTTTTGACACAGAAGGGCCGCCCTGCCCAAGCGGGTCAAAGCAGGCATAAGGGCGGCGATGGGGTGATGTGCGGTGACCTCGGGAGCCGCGACGGCGACCGCGGTGTTGAGGTGGTGCGATGGCGTCGTGGTGGCGCGGTGGCGCGGTGGCGCGGTGGCGCGGTGGTGTCATGGCGACGGGGTGGCGGGGCGACCAGGGCCGGAGCGGGGCCGCCCCCGCAGGGGAAACGGAGGGCGAGGCGCACCGGCAGCCGGATGGATCCGGCGCCGGTGCGGAACGGAGCCCCCGGCGAACCGGGAGCTCCCGACCGCTACTTCACCGGCAGGTGGTACGAGACGCGGAAGCGGTCGGCCGGCACCACGACATCGGCCGTCTCGACCGGCCGCCCCGAGGCGAAGAACGTCCGGGCGACCACGATGACCGCGTGCCCGGGGACGCCGCCGAGGGCCAGGGTCTCCTCCGCGAGGCCGGGCCGGGCGCCGATCTCCTCCAGCACGTTGTCGACGACCACGTCGATCGCGGCCATCCGCTCGACGACCCCGCGGCCGGCCAGCGGCCCCTCCTCGGGCAGCATCACGGGGGTGCGGCCGGTGACGGCCAGCGGCTCCCACGAGGTGGAGAGCATCGTCGGCTCACCCTCGGCGCGGTAGACGTAGCGCGTGCGCATCACCCGCTCCCCCGGCGCGATGTCCAGCCGGGCCGCGATCTCCGCGGTCGCCTCGTCCTGCTCGCTGCTGGATTCCCAGGTGCCGGTGACCCGGTCGTCCGCGTGCTCCTGGCGGAACGGGGTGGACTCCCCCGCCGCGCGGTAGCCGGTGCGGGCGATCCGCCGCGGGACGGGCTGCTCCCGGACATAGGTGCCGGACCCGGAGCGCCCCTCGACGAGCCCCTCGGCCATGAGCACCTTGCGCGCCTCCAGCGCGACGGTGTCGGAGACGCCGTACTCCTCGCGGATGCGGGCCTGGGACGGGAGCCTGGTGTGCGGCGGCAGTGAGCCGTCCGCGATCTTCTGCCGCAGGTCACCGGCGACCCGCAAGTACGCAGGCTGCTCACCGAAAGGCACAGGCCCCTCCCCATCAGGTTGACATTCTGCAACAGCGTGGCAACCCTGGGTTGTTGACGGCAAGCGCAGGCCAGAGTTTCACTCGAAGTGGTGATCTTGGTCAAGGTCCCGCATGAGTCGCAAGGAAGCGCGCCAGGACGGGCCGGGCGATCTGGGTTCCCCAGCCGCCCCAGTTGTAGTCGAACGCATGGTCCGCCCAGGGGATCTCCACGTACCGGTGCCGCGCGCCGATCGCGGCCAGCCGGGCGTTCAGCTCGCGTGCCTGTGTCACGGGGACGAGCCGGTCGTGGCTGCCGTGCAGCAGCAGGGTCGGCGGCACATCGGCCCGGACCAGCTGGGCCGGGGACCCCAGCCGGAAGCTGTCCGGCGCCGAGCGGAACGAGCCGCCCATGAAGCGGCGCACGGCCGGGTCCGCCGGATCGGCGCCGCTCGCGATCAGTCCGGCCATGTCGGTGGGCCCGTAGAACGACACCACCGCCCGCACCGAGGTGTCCCGGGCCGTGCGGCAGGAGGGGCGCGGCCGGACGTCGCGGGCGGTGTAGGCGGCGGAGAGCGCCAGGTTGCCGCCGGCGGAGGTGCCCGCGAGGACGATCCGGGACGGGTCGACGCCGTAGCGGTCCGCGTGCCGGCGCACCCAGCCGATCGCGCACTTCACGTCCCCGATCTGCTGCAGCTGCGTCGCCCCGGGCGCGAGCCGGTACTCGACGTCGAACACGGCGTAGCCGCGGTCGTTGAGCCACTGGTTCCAGCGCGGGGTCTGGCTCCGGTGGCCGGACTCCCAGCCGCCGCCGTGCACCCAGACGACGGCCGGGCGGGGCCGGTGCGCGGGCCGGTCCGGCAGCCAGACGTCCATCTTCAGCCGGTGCCGGCCCACCCGCGCGTAGCCGAGGGTGCGCTCCCGGTCCGGGGTGAGGGCGTAGTTGAGCCCGTCGAACTGCCCGGCCAGGGAGAGCCCTTCGCCCTGGACGCGGGCCGTGCGCCAGGCCAGGGCGTACGGCGCGAGGGCGCAGAACAGCGCCGCGCCGGAGGTGGTGAGCGCGATCCAGGACGTCCAGCGCACCCGGACCCGCCGCGCGGCCAGGACCCCGAGGAGCCCCAGCGCGGCCGGGAGCGCGAGCACCGGGGTGCACCACGAGGTGGCCAGCACCGACGCGGTGGCCAGCAGCGGCTGCCGGGGCAGCGGCACCAGGACCAGGACGAGCAGCAGGGTCTGCACGGCGGCGAGCAGCAGCAGCGCCGTGGCGAGCAGCCACCGCACGATGCCTCGCCACAGCGCCATGACCGCCTCCTCGGCACCGCCCTCCTCGCCCCGCCCTCGCGCCGGGACCGCGGGAACCGCCGGGCCCAGACTGTCCCGGGCGGGGGCGGAGCGCCCACGCGGACTGGTCCGATCGGCGCAGTGCCCGGCTGCGGGGTGGATGGGGCACGGCGGCGGTCGAGGGGCAGGGCGGAGGGGGTGCGCGGCGGTCGCTGACCGATCGGCCTGGGGGGAGGCGCGGCGGTCGCCTGCGGGTCAGCCGGAGGGGGACGGCGGACGCCGACCGGTCAGCCCGAGGGAGTGCGCAGCGGTCGCCGGCCGGTCAGCCGGAGGGGGTTCGGGTTCCGGTTCCGGTTCCGGCGGCCGGGGTGTCCGTGCCGGTGTACGCCGTGAGCAGCAGCGCCACGTCGTCCGGCCGGTCCGGTGCCCGGCGGGCCTGCCGCACCAGCAGGTCGGCCAGGTGTTCCAGGGAGTCGGGCGGGGTGCGGGCGAGGCAGGACAGCACCGCCTCCACGCCGTGGTCGATGTCGACGCCCGGCTGTTCGACCAGCCCGTCGGTGTAGAGCGCGAGGACGGAACCGCGGGGCAGTTCCAGCTCGTTCACCGGATAGGTGGCGTCCGGGTCGACGCCCAGCAGGGTGCCGCCGGCCAGTTGCAGCTGCTCGGTGCGGCCGTCGGGATGGCGCAGCAGCGGCGGGGGGTGGCCCGCCCGGACCGCGCGGGCCCGGCCGGTGGCGGGGTCGAGTTCGATGTAGCAGCAGGTGGCGTAGACCCCCGCGTCGAGGTCGGCGAGCAGCCGGTTGGTCCGGGAGAGCACCTCGACGGGGGTGCTGTCGCTGGTGGCGAAGGCGTTCACGGCGCTGCGCAGCTGCCCCATGACCGCGGCGGCGGCCACGTTGTGGCCCTCGACGTCGCCGATCACCAGGGCGACCCCGCGGCCGGTGACGATCACGTCGTACCAGTCGCCGCCGATCTCCATGCCCTGCGTGCCGGGCAGATACCGGCCGGCCGTGCGCAGCCCCTCGACCGGGGGCAGCCGGTGCGGCAGGAGGGCGTCCTGCAGCCCGCGGGCCAGGGCGAACTCGGCGTCGTAGAGGCGGGCGCGCTCCATCGCCTGGGCGACGAGGCCGCCGAGGGCGGTCAGGGCGGCCCGTTCGTCGGCGGTGAAGGTGTGGGGTGCGTCGTAGCCGAGGATGCAGGAGCCGACCGGGTGCCCGGAGGCGATGAGCGGCAGGAACGCCCAGGCGTGCATCCGGTCCAGCGAGATGCCCGGATAGGCGGCGGAGAGCCGGCGGGGCGACTCGAAGAAGATCGGGACGCCGGAGGTGAGGGTCTCCACGCCGGGCAGGTGGGCGTCGAGCGGTACGCCCTCGAACTCCTCCAGGAAGCCGTCCGGGTAGCCGGACTCCCAGGCCAGGTGCATCCGCCCGTCCCGGATGACGTAGAGCGCGAGTTCCTGTCCGCCGAAGGCCGGGAGCAGCTGGTCGGCGACCGCGATGCAGACCTCGCGCACGGTCACCGCCTCGGTGAGCACGCTGGCCATGTGCACCACGTGGTAGAGCGCGCCGGGGCGGCGCAGGGCGACGGGCGCGGCGACCTGCGCGTCGGGCTCCGGGAACCGGTCGTCGGGGGCCTCGTCGAGGGGCGGGGCGGTGGGGAAGACCCGGCCGGTCAGCCCGCTGGCGTCCGGGTAGAGGATGAACCCCAGCCAGCCGCCGTCGGGATGGCGGGCCAGGAACGACGCGGGGTCCTGGGAGAGCATCGCCGCCCGGTAGCGGTCCTCGTACGCCGGGTCCGACAGCCAGTGCAGCACCTCCCAGGGGTGCCGCCCGAGCAGTTCCTCCCGGGAGCGGCGGAGCAGTTGCTCGCAGCGGTGGTTGGTGTAGGTGACCCGGCCGTCCTGGTCCATGGAGAAGACACCGTCGGGCAGCCGTTCGGCGGCCTCGGCCGCGGTGGTCCCGGTGCCCGCGTCGACGACGACGCCCACCAGGTGGCGGGCGGAGTCGGGCCGTTCGCGGCCGCCGACCACCCGGCCCCACAGCTCCACCTGCCGGTGGCGCGGCTCGCCGGAGCTCCGGTCCAGCACCCGGAATCTGCGGGCGCGGACCCAGCCGTGCTCGGCGGCCTCCCGGCGGCTCGCCCGCAGCTCGTGGAGGTCGTCGGGGCTGACGAGGGCCTCCAGCTCGTCGAGGGTGCCGCCGAAGGCCGCCGGGTCCGCGCCCAGCACCGCGCAGGCCTCGTCGTCGACGGCCATCGTCCCGGACCCGAGGTCCCAGTCGATCAGCCCGACGCGCACCCCGGCGACCGCGGCGGCGGGGAGCCGGACGCTGAACGGCTCCTCGTCGTACTCGATCGGGCAGTCCTGGTCCTGGAGCTGCGCCAGGTCCTCGCCCATGGCGTCGGCGGCGGTGCGCAGCCGGTCCTCGCCCGGGGCGGGGCCGCTGCCGCGGGTGCTGGACCGCATCACGATGAGGACGCCCACCACCTCGCCGTACACCAGCACGGGCAGGTAGGCGGAGGCGAACGGGTAGGGCAGGCCGACCGACATCTGCGGGAAGCGGCGCATGGTCTCGCCCTCGTCGGAGAGGTGGATGCCCTCGGCGTTGCGGTAGGCCTCCGCCGCGGGGACGGCGCCGCTGACCGGCACCCGCCACCAGGGCTTCAGCAGGGAGCGGGGGATCCCGGCGACCATGGCGAGCACGAGGGAGCGGCGGTCGCGGGAGCGCAGGTAGATACCGCCTCCGTAGCCGCCCCCGGCGCGGACGGCTTCGACCAGGGCCGGGGCCAGGGCGGAGGTCAGGGTGTTCTCGACCTGCACCTCGCAGCCGTCATCGTCGTCGTCGCTGCCCGGGCCGGAGCCGCGCGCCGGCCACGGGGCTTCCTCAGCCATGTCGCGCCCTCCCGGGTACGGACGCCCGCACGTCGTATCACCAGCATGTGACACGGCCGGGTGATCGGCGCGCGGGGCGGGGGTGGGCCGGGTGTGGGGCTCGGCCGGGCGCCCCCGGGCCGCGGGACGGCAAAAGCGGCCGGGCGGCGGGACGGCAGAGGGGCCGGGCGACGGGACGGCAGAGCGGCCGGGACCCGCGGCGCGACGGGCGGCGGGCTGCCTGGCTCGTATCCGGGACCGCGGAGGGGCCGGGCCGCGACGGACGGGCAGGCACGGCCGGGGCGACGTAGCGTGGAAGAGGGATCAGTGCACCAGAGGTGGTCGTGATGGCTGCGAGCGCAGTGATTCAGCAGCTCCGCGGGCGTGTGGAAGGGCCGGTGACCGGTCCCGGGGACGCCCGTTACGACGAGGCGCGGAGCGTCCACAACGCGATGATCGACCGGACCCCGGCCGCCGTGGTCCGATGTACCGGCGCCGGTGACGTCCGGGCGGTGGTCGACGCGGCCCGGGAGAGCGGGCTCGAACTCGCCGTCCGGGGCGGCGGCCACAGCGTCCCGGGCTTCGGCACCTGCGACAACGGTCTGGTGGCGGACCTGTCGGGCATGCGGGACGTCCGCGTCGACCCCGCCACCCGGACCGCGCGCGTCGAAGGCGGCGCGACCTGGGGCGACTTCAACGACGCGGGCTACGCGTACGGGCTCGCCACCACCGGCGGCATCATCTCCACCACCGGCGTCGGCGGGCTCACCCTGGGCGGCGGCATCGGCTATCTGTCCCGGTCGATGGGGCTGTCCTGCGACAGTCTGATCTCCGCCGAGGTGGTCACCGCCGACGGCCGGATCCTCGTCGCGAGCGAGCAGGAGAACGAGGACCTGTTCTGGGCGGTGCGCGGGGGCGGCGGCAACTTCGGCGTGGTGACGTCGTTCGAGTTCCGGCTCGGCCCGGTCAAGGACGTCTACGGCGGCCCGCTCCTCTACGAGTTCGAGGACACGGCCTCCGTGCTGCGCTTCTTCCGCGACTTCATCACCACCGCGCCGCGCGAACTCGGCGCCTTCCCGGGGCTGCAGATCGCGCCGCCGCTGCCGTTCATCCCGGAGGAGCGCCAGGGCCGGGTCCACGCGATCGTGGTGACCTGCTGGACCGGTCCGATGGAAGAGGGCGAGCAGGCCGTGCGGCCGTTCCGGGACGCGGGCCGGGTGGTCGCCGAACACCTCGGGCCGATGCCGTATCCGATGCTCAACAGCGCCTTCGACGACCTGGTGCCGCCGGGCCTGCAGCACTACTGGAAGGCCAACTTCGTCACCGAGCTCACCGACGCGGCGATCGCGGCGCACGTCGAGCACGGGCCGGGGCTGCCCGCCGTCAACTCGACCGTGCACATCTACCCGATCAACGGCGCCTGCCACGACGTGGCGCCGGACGCCACGGCCTTCGCGTACCGGGACGCCACCTTCGCCACCGTCATCGCCGGCATGTGGCCGGACGCGGCGGACAACGAGGCGTCCGTCGACTGGGTCCGCGACTACTACCGGGCGACCGCCCCGCACTCGGAGGGCGGCGGCTACATCAACTTCATGGCCGACGACGACCAGGGCCGGATCCGGGACAACTACCGGGAGAACTACGAACGGCTGGCCCGGATCAAGCAGAGCTACGACCCGGACAACCTGTTCCATCTGAACCAGAACATCAAGCCCTGACCCTTGACGGGGACCGGGGGCGGGGGGTGACGCGGGCCGGGGGCGGGTGGTGACATGGGCCGGGGGCGGGTGGTGACGGCCGCGCCACGGACGGCCGCGGGCCCGGATCGGCCGCGGGCACGGATCCGCGGGCCCGGATCCGCGGGCCTCAGAGCCGGGAAGCGGGCAGCAGGCCCAGCAAGTGGCCCATCTTCAGGCCGAGATGGAGCACCAGCCGGTCGTCGCCGACGGCGAGGCTCAGACCGGTGATCTGCTCGACCTTGTGCAGCCGGTAGTAGAGGGTCTGCCGGTGCACCGCGAGTTCGGCGGCGGACCGCTGGGCGTTGCCCGCCTCGTCGAGGTAGACCTCCAGCGTGCGGATGAGTTCGGGGTCGCCGCAGGCGAACAGCCGGTGCACCGCCGGGTCGAGGGAGGAGTCCCGCAGTTCGCTCTGCGGGATCCGCGCCAGCAGCCGGTAGACGCCGAGCCGTTCCCACTCCACGACCGGGCCGGCGTGCGGCAGGAACGCCCCGATCCGGGTGGCGAGCCGGGCCTCCTGCCAGCTCGCGTGCGCCTCGCCCAGGTCGGGCCGGGGCGCCCCCAGGCCGATGAGCAGCGGCGGACGGTCGCGGACCGTGCCGGGCGGCCCTCCTGCCCCGTCCGCGATCCGGGCCGCCGCCGCGCGGGCGGGACCGAGGTCCGTCACGGACTCCAGGGGCACCAGCAGAACGGCGTGATCGGCGGCGACATGGGCGAGCACCTGCCGTGGCAGCCCCCACAGCAGGGTCGCCAGGGCGTCCCGGGGGTCCCACTGCTCCGGGATCTTCGCGGCGGCCGCGTCCGGCTGCTCCCGCATGGCCGGGATGCCTCCCCGGTCCCGGGCGTACTGTGCGTCACCTGTGCCTGGTGCGTACCGCGCGTCACCACTGCCCCGTACGTACTGTGCGTCCCCGCTGCCTCGTGCGTGCCGCGCGTCCCCGCCGCCTTGTGCGTGCCGCGCGTCCCCGCTGCCTTGCGCATGCTGTGCGTACCGCGCGCCGCGGCTGCCCGGTACGTACCGTGCGTCACAGCCGCCCCGGCCCGTGTCGTGGAATCGCAGCGCGACGGCGGCCACCGGGGTGCCGCGGGGCACGTGTCCCAGGTCGCCGATCTCCACCGCAGCCTGCTCCCGGACCTCGGGCGAGACGGAGATCAGGTCGCGCAGCCGGTAGCCCAGGTCCTCCCGCAGGTGCAGTTCGGTGGCCATCAGCGCCCCCGCCCGTGACGCCAGCGCCATCGCGCGGGGCAGCAGGGTCTCCCCGATCTCCCGGCCCTCGTCGAGCAGCCACAGGTACCCGTAGGTGATGCCCTGCCAGCGGACCGGGAGGCAGAGCCGGGCCATCACCCGCGAGCGGGGGTCCGCGGGGATGCGGACCGGCCCGGTGGCGGTGCTGATGCCGTAGCCCTCGAAGTGCTCGCGGATCTCGGCGGAGGACTGCCGCTGCAGGATGGACCGCTCCCGCACCGTGTCGATCGCGCCGTCGTGAGCGCAGAAGGCGATCAGGGCCAGGCTGCGCTCCTCGAGGATCGCGGGTGCTTCCAGCAGCCGTGAAACCTCGTCGACGATGTCCTGGTACTCGGGCCTCATATCCGTTCGCTCCCGGCGTCCGCGGCCCGGCTGCCTGCCCGGGTCCGGGCGCCTCCGGTCGGGGCACTCGGCGGAAACCCACCGGAAAGCCGGTGAGAACCCACCGCGAACGATACCCACCGCCCCGCCCCGCGGCCTTTGAGCAGATGGAGCAATCCGGGGCCGGAAGATGTGGCACTTGTCGATGGGTCCGGCTCCCGGTGCACCCCTACCTTCCGGGCAGGCCCGGTGTGACGCACGACCTGCTCCGCGGGGCCCGCCTCCCCGGCCGACCGGACTGTCGTCCCCCTTCCGGCCTGCGGAAACCCCCACCCCGGGGTGCGAATCGGCCGCTGTTCCCCGCCCGGCATCCCCGGGCGCGCGGCCGTGAACCGGGACGCCGCCACCCCTTCCGACGGGAGTGACCCATGACCACAGCAGGCAGAGCCGGTCCGTCCACCGGCATCTTCCGCCGCCAGCCGATCACCGGCGGCGGGCCCGACGACGGCAGGCCGTCCGGCCTGAAGCGCACCCTGGGACTCTGGCAGCTCACCGCGATCGGCCTCGGCGCGATCATCGGCGCCGGGATCTTCTCGCTGGCCGGGACGGTCGCCAAGGGCACCGCCGGGCCCGCCGTCAGTCTGTCGTTCATCATCGCCGGAGTCGCCAGCGCCACGGCGGCGCTGGCCTACGCCGAGTTCGCCGGGATGATCCCGCGCGCCGGCTCCGCGTACACCTACAGCTACGCCGTGCTCGGCGAGGTCGTCGCCTGGCTGATCGGCTGGGATCTGCTGCTGGAGTACACGGCGATCGTCGCGGTGGTGGCGATCGGCATCTCCGGCTACTTCTCGTTCCTCCTCCAGGGGCTGGGCATCGACCTCCCGGCGTGGATGCTCGGCGCCCCGGGCACCGGCTCCGGCCACCGGGTCGACCTCTTCGCCGCGCTGCTCTGCCTGCTCATCGCCTGGCTGCTCAACCGGGGCATGCGGACCAGTGCGCGGATCGAGACGGTCCTGGTCTTCGTGAAGATCGCGATCGTGCTGGCGGTCATCGTGGTCGGCGCGTTTCATGTGAACTCCGGCAACCTCAGCCCGTTCCTGCCGTACGGCTTCGGCGGTGTGGTGACCGGCGCGGCCACCGTCTTCTTCGCCGTCTTCGGCTACGACGCGATGAGCACCGCGGCGGAGGAGTCGAAGGACGCGCAGCGCAATCTGCCACGCGCGATCCTGCTCTCGCTGGCCATCGCCATGGTGCTGTACCTGCTCGCCTGCGGGGTGCTGACGGGCATGCAGCCGTTCGACCGGATCGACCCGGAGAGCGCGTTCTCCTCGGCCTTCGCGGCCGTGGGGCTGCCCGGCTTCGCGGACGTCATCGCCGTCGGGGCGATCGTGGGCATCCTCACCGTGCTGTTCTCGTTCATGCTGGGCGCCTCCCGCGTCTGGTTCGCGATCAGCCGGGACGGGCTGCTCCCGGGCTGGTTCGCGAAGGTGCACCCGCGCACCGAGGTGCCGCACCGGCCGACGTGGATCGTGGGCGCGGTGTCCGCGGTGATGGCGGGGTTCATGCCGATCGCGGAGGCCGCGGAGCTCACCAACATCGGCATCCTGCTCGCCTTCGTGGTGGTCTCCGCCGCGGTGATCGTCCTCCGCTACCGGTCGCCGCAGCTGCCGCGGTCCTTCCGCTGCCCGGGCATGCCGGTGCTGCCGCTCGTCGGCATCGCCTTCTCGCTCTGGCTGGTCTTCCAGCTCCAGCCGACGACCTGGCTGCGCTTCCTGGTCTGGTTCCTGCTCGGCCTCGCGGTCTACGGGCTGTACGGGTACCGGAACTCGCTGCTGGGGCGGACGGCGGGGGCGGACGCAGGCGCGGCGGGAACGGTGCCGGTGGAAGCCGGGCCGGTGGAGGCGGACGGGCCGGGGGCGAGCCGGGCCGCGGAGGCCGGGGAGCAGGGAGGGGAACGATGACCGCGCCCTCGCGATCCTCCCCTTCCGTCCCGGCCGTCCCTGACGTCCCAACCATCGCGGCCCCGTCCGACCCGGCCGTCCGGGCCGACCGGCCCGGCGCTCAGCAGTGCCACTGCGGGGTGCCGCTCACCGCCTGTGCCGGCTGCGGGGAACCGCGGTGTCCCGCCTGCGATCCCTACCGGTCCGATGACTGCACGTTCGGTGTCTGAGGCGCCGGGGGTGCCGGCGCTCGGGGCGTCCGGGTTCCCGGTGCCCCCGCGCGCCGAGGACCCGTTTCCCCTCGGGCGGGCCGCCGGGACCGCCGGTGCCCCGCCCGAGGGAAACGGGACACCACCCGGCCGGTACTACGTGGTGATCGGCGGCGATGTGGCCCGCAAGGTCTGCGGCACCCTGCAGGCCGCGGGCCACACCGTGTGCCATCTGACCCAGCCCACGGACGAGGAACTGCGCGCGGCCCTCGCCCCCGACGGAACGGCACCGAGCGGGGCCGATCCGTCGGCTCCGTCCGCCACTCCCGATCCGAACGGCCGGCTCGGTCCTGACGTGACACGTGTGGCGGACGTGGCCGGCGGGGCGGAGATGGCTGGGGCCGCCGCGGCGGAGATGGCTGGGGCCGGCGGGGCGGAGATGGCCGCGGCCGGCCTAACGGACACCGCCGGGGCCGGCGTAACGGACACGGGCAGGGTGGCGGACACGGCTGAGGCCGGCCTGGCGGACACGGGCGGCGTGGCCAGTGTGGCGGACACGGGCGGCGTGGCCGGCGTGGCGATCCTCCTCGACGACGTGGAGTCCCTCCGCTACGCGCTCGCCGTGGAGCACATCCGCCCGCATGTCCGCCTGGTGGTGACGATCTTCGACCGGACCGTGGCCGAGCAACTGGTGCGGGTGGTCCCGAACTGCCGGGTCACCTCCCCCGCCGACGTCGTCGCCCCCACCTTCCTGGCCGCCTGCATCGAGCCCGGTCTGGTGTCCCTGAGCCGTACGGAATCCGGCCATGCCGCCGCCCACTGGGAGAACGGTTCCCTGCGGCGCACGCCCTACCGCGCGCCCCGGGCGCTGCGGTACCGGGCCCGGGCAGGGCGGCTCCGGGGGCAACTGCGGCCGCACGACGGCAGTTCGCGGATCATGCTGGCCGGGCTGGCCGGGCTGCTCACCGTCCTCCTCTCGGACTGGGCCTGGCTGGTGTTCCTGCATCACCGGCCGCCGGTGGAGGCGCTGTTCGAGGCGACGCGTACGGTCTCCACCGTCGGCCCCGCGTCCCCGCACGGTCCGGACACCCCGTACCTGGTGTTCGGCATCGTCGCGATGCTGATCACCATGGCCTTCACCGCGGTCTTCACCGCCGGGATGGTGGACCGGATGCTCGCGCCGCGCTCCGTCGGCATCGTGGGCCCCCGGGCGCTGCCGCGGGCCGGCCATGTGGTGGTCGTCGGTCTCGGGCAGGTGGGCCTGCGGCTCTGCACCGAACTGCAGGACCTGGGCATCGGCGTGATCGCCGTGGAACGCGACCCGCAGGCCCCCAACCTCCGGCTGGCCAGGGCGCTCGGCGTCCCGGTGGTCGTGGCCGACGCCCAGGACCGCTTCGTCCTGCGCGAACTCGGCCTGCACCGCGCGCAGGCCCTGGCCGCCGTCGCCTCGGACGACCTCGACAACATCGCCGTGTCGGTGGCGGCCCTGGCGGTCGCGCCCGACCTGCGGATCGTCATCCGGGCCGGCGACCACGAGGCCATCGCGGAGACCCGCTCACTCTTCAGGATCGGCCTGGTCCACGACCTGGGCGGCCTCAGCGCCGCGTACACGACGGCGAGCCTGTACGGGGCGCAGCCGCCGCGCGGGGTGCTGGTCCAGGACGGCCGGCTCCTGGTCGAGAACGCGGACGGCACGCTGCTCCCCTGGCCGGAGGCGGAACGCTGCGACCACGCGCAGGACGAATCCGCGGACGGAAGGCCGGCAGCGGGCCGGACCGTCCCGGGCCCGAGACTCCGTCAGCGATGAACACCCCTGGCCACGCGCCCCGTTCGCACGTCCCGCCTTCGCACTCCCTGTGTTCGCGCTCCTGGGGTTCGCGCTCCCTGTTCGGTTTCGGCCTCGGCCTCATCCCGGATCGTGGCCCGGCCCCGGCCGTCACCCAGTCGAGCAGGTGCCCGGCTGCCACCAACGGGCCGACTACGCGATCCAGGCCGGGACCAAGCGCTCACCGTCCCGTACGGCGCATCCGTCGGCGTCCGGTCCGGCGGCCTCCCGCACCCGTACCTGCCCGCCGGCCCGGGAGGCGACCACGGCGGTGAGCCCCTCGGGCCCGTCGCAGAACACCTGCCGGGGGAGGCCCGCGGGCATCACCACGGTGTCGCCGGACGTCACGGTCACCGCCTCCCCGCCGAGGTCGATCCGGGCGCCGCCCTCGAGCACGGTCCAGACCTGTTCCGCGTCGAAGGTGTGCTCGGGCCCGGCCTGCCCGGGCCGCATCGCGACCCGCCAGACGGCGAGCTCGCCGGCAGGCCCCTGTGTGGGCGAGGCGAGGGTGGTCATGACGGCGTTCGGCGTCTCGGTCCGGCGGGCTTCGGCATGGCGGATGACAGGCATCGTGGAGTCTCCTACACTCGACAACATGGTTGTCCTTCTCGCCGCAACAGTGAACCTGGTTGTCGATTGTGTCAAGTGATCCCGCCGCCACCCCCGGCTTCGAACTGCCCCTGCGCCTGTTCCTTGGATTCCGGGCCCTCATCGACGATCTGCACGCCGAACTCGCCCGCCAGGGGCATCCCGACGTGCGTCCCCTGCACGGGTTCGTCTTCCAGGCCATCGGCCCGTACGGCACCACGGCCGCCGAGCTGGGCCGCACCCTCGGCGTCTCCAAACAGGCCGCGGGCAAGACGATCGACTCCCTCGAACGCCTCGGCTACGTCCGGCGGGCGACCGACCCCCACGACGCCCGCCGCAAAACGGTCCAGCTGACCGAACGGGGCGCCGACTGCCTCACCCGCTCGGCCCGGATCTTCGACGAGCTACGGGCGCAGTGGGCAGCGACGCTGGGCGAGGAACGGCTGCACGCCTTGGAGGACGACCTGCGCACGGTGACCCCACAGGACCTGTTCCGCCTGGACGTCCCGGGCTGGTTCGGCGGGGCGTGACGTCGGGGCTTCGGGGCTTCGGGGCTGGAGGCTTCGGGGTGGGCGTTCGGGCTCGGGTTCCGGGACTCCGGAGCTCGGGACTCCAAGCTCGGGACTCCGGAGCTGAGGGCTGAGCGTTCGGGCTCGGGACCCTGGGGCCAGCGGCCGGGCGTTCCGGGCTCCGGGCTCCGGGCTCCGGGCTCCGGGCTCAAGATTGGAGGCGGGTTCGATCCTGCGGGTCCGGGGCGGATCTACGACCTACCGCGGGGCTTTCCGCGCTTGCCGCCGCCCTTGGCGCCACCGGAACCACTGCCCCGGCCCTTCCCCGCCGCTCTGCCGGTCGGCTTCCCAGCCGCCCTCCCGGCGGTCCGCCCCGTCGGCTTGCCTCCCGACCTGCCGGTTCCGCCACCCGCGGACTTCCGGCCGGAGCCGCCCGCACCGCCGGCGTCGGACCGCTTGTCCTGCGACTGCGCCGCGGCCCCGGCCCGCCCGCGCGTGCTGTTGACCGTCCGGCCGCGCACGATCCCGATGAAATCGTCCACCAGGTCGGGGGTCTCCCCCTCCGGCCAGGACAGCGCGACGCGCGACTGGGGGGCGTCCGACACCGGACGGTAGGTGAGGTCCCGGCGGTGGTGCAGCCGGGCGAGGGACTGCGGCACGACCAGCACGCCCACGCCGGCCGCCACCAGCTCGATGGCGTCCCCGGTCGTGGCCGGGCGCTCGATCGCCGGCTGACCCGGCAGGCGCTCCCAGTCGAGGGTGTCGTCGAGGGAGTGCAGCACGATGTCGTCGGCCAGATCCTCGACGGACACCTCTTCGGCCGCCGTCACGACGTGGTCCTTCGGCACCACGACCACGGTGGTCTCGGTGTAGAGGGGGATCGCGCTCAGCGCCGTCCGGTCGACCGGCAACCGCACGAAGCCCGCGTCGGCGCCACCGCTGAGCAGCAGGTCGGGGGCTTCCGCGGCGGTTGCCGCGACAAGATCCAGAGGAATGTCGGGAAGCCGCTCGTTCCAGATCCGCACCCATTTGGCCAGCGTCACACCCGGGACATACGCGAGCCGGAACTGGGGGGACATCTCGGAGCCGGTCACCCCGCCAGGTTACCGGCCGCGACCGGGACGGCGGCCGTGGGCCGGGGCAGCAGCCCGCGGCCCGGCGTGGCAACCCCAGGCGCTCCGGCCACCCCGCGATCCCGGGTGGCGGCCGTGGTCAGCGGTCACGCACACGCTCGATACCCTGGACGGCATGACGTCGCACAAGACCTCCCAGACGATGAAGCCCGCAACCGCGGCGAAGAAGCTGGGTGTGTACCTCGAGGCCACCCCCGCGGAATTCCGGGAGGGTGTGGTCTCCCGCAGCGAGCTGAACGCGCTGCAGACCGACCCGCCCGAGTGGCTGCAGGAGCTGCGCCGCAACGGCCCGCACCCGCGGCCGGTCGTCGCCTCGAAGCTGGGCGTCTCCATCTCGGGCCTCGCACGCGGCGGCGTCACCGAGCCCCTCACCACGGAGCAGATCGACGCGCTGAAGCAGGAAGACCCCGAGTGGCTGCAGCAGGAGCGCGCCACCCAGGCCGAGGTCCGCAAGGAAGCCGTGCGCATCAAGGAGAAGAAGAAGGCGGAGCAGGACGACCAGTCCGGCAAGCCGCGCTCCTGAACGCCCCGCATCTCTACCGCGCCGAGCCCACCACCGGGGTAGGTGACGCGATGGCCTCCCTGGTGTACTTCCACCGCCTGGAGGAGAACGAGGACGGGGTCCGGTACCTCTTCGGCCCCGACCCCGAGGAGATGCACCGCACCCTCACCCTCGACAAGGGCATCCGCCGCTCCCTGCCCGACGACGGCACCATCGACCACGCCTTCCTGAAGGCATCCCAAAAGATCAACAGCATCCGCGAAGAACGGGGCACCTGGCCCCTGCGCGGCTTCAGCGCCAGTTGATCTTCACCTTCTGGGTTCGGGCGTCCATGGCTTGGCCGCCGCCCGGAGGCCTCAGCCTCGGCGTCCGGGAAGCAGCCACGGGCAGCCGTTCACGGAACAGCGCCGGCGGTCGCGGCCATGACGGTGATCACGCCGTTGCCCTGGGCCGGTCGCACCGCCCGCCACAACTCTCCACGACCAGTCGAGCGGCGGCCGCCCACCGCTCGCCGCCGCATCCCCCAGCTGCCGTCCTCGCCGACTGAAACACGGAAGCACACACGGCAGATCTGCTGAATCACCTCGCCTGCCTGACACAGTCTCAGCCAACTCGGCTACGCCCCCACGCCGCCGTTTGATCGGCCGAGGAAGAGCTGCCTTCCGCGATGCAGCCTGCGCGAGCGGGAAACCTCAACCCCGGGTCCCGGCTCCCATCTTCCGTTCCGGGAGATCAATCAAGACACGCCGCGCACAAGCTCGTTGAGTCCACGACGCCTCACAGGAGAGGATGTTCGACAGACCGACAGAAGTTCGTTACGCGCTGCAACGATGGCCACGGCAGCGCACCAGACCGTACGGGGGGTAGGTGCATGAAGTTCGACATGGGCAGTACGACTCTGTCCGGCCTCGGTAAGAGCACGGTGGGTTCCAGTGACGACCTCGGCTCGCTGATCAGGCTGCTGATCGCTGCTGCGGAACCCCTGGAAGGCAAGTTCAACGGCGCCGGCAAGGTGGCGTTCGACTCGTTCAAGGCGCGTGCCGACGAGATCACCGCCGCGTTGAACGGATCGCTGCAGGCGATCCTGGGCGGCCAGTCGGGCATGGACAGCGCATTCACCACCGGTGACCAGGAGCAGGAGTCCAACGCCCACCAGAACATGGCCGGGGCAAACTTCGACGCCGCCCGGTTCTCCGGACGATAGGGGGATTCGCAATGGGACAGAGTCTGGACCGCACGTCGTTCGACACCGGTGTCTCGTCGGAGGTGCAGGGCGGCCTCCAGGGAATCATCGGCCAGCTGGAGCGGGTCCTCGTCGACCGGGACCAGGCAGTGAAGGCGGCCATGGCCGACTTCCAGGCCGACGGAGTGTCGGACGAGTACCACAACAAGGAAGTCCGCTGGAACCGCGCCGCGCACGAGGTGCGCGAGATCATCCGCCTGGTGCGCTCGACGCTGGAGAAGAACGACGGCACGGCGCAGTCGACGCTCGCCAAGGCGAAGGCCGCGGTCGACAACATCGGTTGATCCGGGCGTACAGCAGGGGGAGCAGGTTCGGAGCTGTAGCGGGGGGATATGGCCATGACCAGGTGGGACGTGACTCCGTCCGGAGTCGACTTCGTGACCTCTCTCGTGGGGGACGCGATCGAAGAGATCGACCAGGACGTCAAGTCGTACGGAACGAACGCCAAGAGCGCTGCCGAGTCGGCAGGCAGCATCAGCGGTCCGGTCTGCGGCGCTGTGCCCACCGGGCCGGTCGGTGCAGCGCTCGCGCTGTTCGTCGACAGGACAGCACATGACGTGATGTTCCTCAGTGCTCGGGCCGCGAAGTCGGCCAATGGAGCTCGCGAGGCCACGGCGTACTACGTCGTAGGGAATCTCGAGATGGCTTCCGACACCCAGCACAAGGCGCTCGCGGCGCCGAAGATCGACCTGCCGGGCGACAAGCGGGGTGGCGACCACAAGTGAAGATGATCGAACCCGGTGGCATATATCAGTTCACCGGCAATCTCGAACAGCTCGAGAAGGACGTCTCCGCGCTGCGCAGCAATGCGATCGGCATCCGTAACGGCGGCCTGCATGTGCACTCCCGTTTCCAGATGCTGGAGGCCCACTACAAGGCGCCCGAGGCGGACCAGCTCTTAGCCAGCACCCTGCCGGTGAGCCAGAAGGCCGATGCCTTCGCCACCGACCTGGAGGCCGTGGCGGACGCGCTGGACACGTATGCCTACGAGGTCCGCCCGCTCGTCAAGCGCCTCGCACAACTCAAGGCGGACGCACTCGCGTTCGTGGACAGTGTCGAGGGCAAGGACGACTGGACCGAGGACGAGGACAAGGTCGACCGTCACCAGAAGCTGCTGGACGGCGTGAACAGCGCGGTTACCGCCTTCCAGGAAGCCGAGCGCCGTGCCGCTAGCAAGATCTCGGCCCTGGTGGGCGGCCCGAAGTTCGTGGTGGACGACGGAAGCCACACACAGAACCGCAAAGAGGTGATGTACGGCTACGGCTTGGACGTTCTGGGACAGGCCAAAGAGCTGCCCTGGGGAAGTCCGGTCGCCCAGACCTACGATGCCTTGGACATCGGTCACCATCTCAAGAGCTTCTTCTGGGACGGCATCGTCGTCGACAACATTGTGGCCGGAGTTCAAGGCCTGGGGCGACTTGTGGGCATCGGCGGCTCCGCGAGCGACGCCTGGAGTCAGCTCGGGGACATCGCGGGTGGTGTCGGTCAGTACACTGCCGCACCATACGAAGCCCTGATGGAACTGGCGTTGGGAGAAGCTCCCGAGGATCCCGACGTGACCAGGCAGAAGGAAGCTGCCAGAGAGTTCGGCAAGGCGCTCGTCGCATGGGACATGTGGGGCGAGAACCCCACTCGGGCCTCAGCGACGGTGGCGTTCAACGCTCTCACCTTCGGCGCCGGCCCCCTCGCCATCGCCGCCAAGGGAGGCAAGGCCGGCACCGCGGCCAAGACCGCCGCGACGGCCGCCAAGGTGGGCGAGTACATCGAACCGCTCTCGGCAGCGTTCAAGATAGGCGGAAAAACCGCGAGTTCGTTGCCCAAGATGTCCGAGGTGACGGCCAAGATTCAGGCCGCATTCGAAACTTCGGCACCACAACGCCTGCACAGCGATCTCGAACTCAACGGCGCCAGGGTCCGAATCCAGGACGGCGAATTCATCCGCGTCGACGCCGACGGCAACCCCATCAAGGACACGCCGAAGCGGGAGCTGGGGGCGCACGAACGGGCGGGGCAGCACGACGGGGCCTCCGAGCGGGAACTGGCGGGGGTCGGAGCGAGCTCGCATAGGTCTGGAGCCACCGCCGCTCATTCAGAGAACCCCACACCACGCGCCAGTCACACCGCTCCACCCACTGACCCCAGAGACGGCCACGCAATACCCCCCAGTGACCACGGCGCTAGTAGCACGCACGGGGCGCACACCTCGGAATCCGCTGGTAATCATGGTTCCGATGGACAGCCAGCTGATTCTCAGCAGGCGCCTCCCAGCTCGAACAGAGGCGAGTATGATGCGGCAACTTCCTCCAAGGAGCTTCATGAGCCAGAGAATTCGATCGATCAGCGCGCCATTGACGACCGCATCAGGGAGCTTGACGACCGGGAAGGCGGCGAAGGGCACGCACCCGGACGCCACCTGCGCCCCGACGATTCAACATTGCAGGATCGCCTAGGATCCCCGAAGACCGATACCGATGGACAGCTGAAGTTTTACGGGCCACAGTCCAATTACCCTGGCCACGTGAAATCGGAGAACAATATCGACCCACTCACTGGGACGACAGTGGACGGAGTCTCAGGTCGCAGCCATCGAGTGGGAGCCTACTCCACACGATTCGACAAGCCCCGCGACATGGTCGATGCTGATGCGTACTTCCGAAAGTACATCAAGGATCACGGCGAACCGCCTGAGAATGCAGTACCGATCGCAGAAGTACTCGGTCCTGACGCACACAAGCGACTGACGGGATACTACAGGGATCCGGAAGCGCCGGACGAATTCCTTCCCGTCGACTTCGAGAACGGCACGATCCAGGCCGTCTACCGCAGACACGGCGAGGAGTGGCACCTTCACACCATGTACCCTAACCCGGGTCGCGGGCGACACCCTTAGGACGGAAATCATGAATCGAGAACTACAAAAATTCATCCGCGTCTACCTCAATCTTGAAGAGGCCTACGACACGGGTGGATACCTCCGTCCAACTTTGCACGCATTCAAGCATGAGTATGTGGAAGCCGTACAGCATGGGCTTGAGAGTGTCCTGAACACCCGAGAGCTCTCCGTGGGCGACTACGAGGGACTCACAGATATCGAGTTCCCGAACGAGGACGCGCTATACGACTACTTGAAGAAGATGTACCGCTACCTTTTCGAGGATGAGCGCGAGCAGCCTTTGCCTCCGGAATAGGATGCATGCCCATACCAGGGTGGATCTACAGCCCCGAAGTCGATGCAAACCCTAGGTACCCACAAGGCCATCAGGTTGGGCGCGAGGTGGGCAGAATAACCATCGCGCGGTGCACGCAATGCAATACCAGGGTTTGGTGGACGGACAGCTACGAGGGGGAGACTGGCAACCGTGCCAGCCCACGACTACGACAGCCAACTACTTGAGTCGGTATCAGTACGACGCCGACGCCTTCGCGATGCCCTGCTGTTCGGAGCCCAGCGCCAGCGGCGCTCCGTGGACGAGCGGCTGGGGAAGGTCGTTGCCGGGGTGGTGATCGCGGCGGTGCTGTGTGCCGGTTGCGTGGGCTGGTCGTTCATCTCCCACCGGCTCATCGGTAAGAGCCCGTACGGCCCCTCGGCCCCGACCTCTTCCCCTTCGCCCTCCTCTTCCCCTTCGTCCCCCTCCGCACCGAACAGAGCGACTACTCACCGATGATAGGTTCGAACGCGTGGTAGCTGCTGGGGCATTACGTCGGACTGCGCTGAGCCGGGTCACGCTCGTCGGTGAGCGGCGGCGGATCGATCTCGTACTGCCGTCCCAGGAGCCCGTCGGCCGCCTGCTGCCCGACGTTCTTCGGCTGCTGGACGACCGTGTGCCCGCCCGGCCGTCCCTTCGTCACCTCGTCACGGCGGACGGTTCGGTGCTGGCTGAGGACAGCACGCTGGAGTCGGCCGGGATACCGGACGGCGCGGTGCTGCGCCTCGTACGCGTCGAGGACGCGCCGTCGGCGCCGGTCGTGCACGACGTGACCGACGAGGTGGCCGAGGATCTCGACGTCCGGCCATGGCGATGGAGCCCCGCCGCGCGGCGCGTCACCGCCGGTGCGGCCACAGTCGGCTGGGCCGTCGCGGCCGGGTTCCTCGCACGCGGCGCGTTCGCTCCGGCCTCCGTCGCGGCCGCACTGCTGGTCGTCGCAGCGACAGCGGCCGCGGCCGGTGCCCTGACCGGGCGCGCCGGCCGGCGCGGGGTGGCCACGGCACTGATCGCGACGGCCGGAGCCCTGGGTGTGGTGGGTACGTGGACGCTGGCCGACGCCCACGAGTGGTCCTCCGGACTGCGGCTGGCCGCGGCCGCCGGTTCCGTGGTCATGACGTTGCTGCTGCTGGGGTGGTTCTCCCCGCTGGGACGCGGCGGACTCGTGGGAGGCGCGGCCGTCACGGTCACGGCCGGGTGCTGGGAGATCGTCGCGGCCCTCCAGGGCGGTGCAGGATCGGCCGATGAGCAGGCGCGGGTGGGTGCCGTGCTCGCGGTCGTCTCCGTCGTGGCGCTGGGGCTGGTACCCCGGCTGGCTCTGATGGCATCGGGGCTGACCGGGCTGGACGACCGCCGGTCCGGCGGAGCCTCGGTGAGCCGGTACCGGGTGGGAACGGCGCTGACGGCAACGCACCGCGGGCTGGTGCTCGCCACGCTCGTCGCGGCCTGCTCCGCCTGCGCCGCCGGAGTCCTCGCGCTGCGCACACCCACCGTGTGGACGGTCCTGGTGGCTGTCGTCGTCGCCGTGGTGGTGCCCCTGCGGGCCCGTGCCTTCCCGCTGATCGCCGAGGTCGTCGCGCTGCTCCTGGCCGGCGCGGGCGTCGGGCTGCGGTTGATCGTCGTATGGCTGGAGCACTCCGGGGTCCACGGGCCCCTTGCCGTGCTCGCCGCACTCGCCGTCGTTCCCCTGGTCGTGCTGGCCGTACAGCCCGCGGAGCATGTCCGGGTGCGCCTCCGGCGCATGGGGGACATGGCCGAGTCGACCGGCGTGATCGCTCTGTTCCCGCTGGTCATCGGAGTGTTCGGGGTGTACGGACGCCTGCTGGACACGTTCGCTTAGGGGCTCGGCATGTCGCAGGGAGACTGGCAGCGGAATCTGCTGCGGGAGTTGAGCCACGGCAGCACCCCGGAGAGCACCTCCCACACGGGCCGCCCCCGGAGCGAGACGTCGTCGGAGCCGGGCAGGGCCGCCCCGCAGCCGCCACACACTGCCGCGCAGCAGCAGCCGCAGCCGCAGCCGGGGCCGGTCGAACCACCCCAGCAACAGGCGCCCGCATCTCCGCAAGCCGGCTCCCCCGCCCAGGTGCACGCCCCGGCGGACGGGCCACAGCCCGCTGTCCGCGGCACGCGGGATCCTCGTCTCCCGATGCCGACGCCCGAGTCCGTACCGACCGTCGACCCGCGCCTCGCCCGGGCGATGGGCCGCCCGGTGCACGGGGACTCCATGGCACGGCGCACCGGTCGTTCACTGCTCCGCATCGGGTCGTCCGCGGCGCAGGAGGTCGCCGAAGAGACCCGGCTGGCCGGGGAGTTGCAGCAACCGGTGACCACCGGACGGGTGATCGCCGTCACGTCCATCAGGGGAGGGGTGGGCAAGTCCACGGTGACGGCCCTGCTGAGCCGGGTCTTCAACCACTACCGGCACGATCCGGTGCTCGCTCTGGACGCCGATGCGGCGCTGGGCACGCTGCCCGTGCGCCTCGGTGCCGAGTCGGTGCGCTGGTCCTGTGCGGAGCTGGCCGGGATCCTCACCCCGTCGATGCAGCTGACCGACATCATCGGCTATCTGGTGCCGGTGTCGGACGGGGGCTGGCTGCTTCCCGCGAGCAACGGCCGGGTCGGCCCGCCGCTGGACGTACGGAGCTACCGCACGGTGACGCTGGCGCTGCGGCGCCACTTCGCCCTGACGCTCGTCGACTGCGAGACGCTGCCGGGCGAGGTGGCCCGCACGGCGATGGACACCGCCCACGCCCGGGTGGTCGTCGCGCCGATGACCGCGGAGGGCGTCAACGGCACCCGCATCGTCCTGGACTGGCTGGCCCGGCTCCCGCACTCGGCCCTGGAGACCACGGTCGTGGCGCTGACCGCGAATTCGCCCGACACGACGCTCGACCTGAAGACGGCAACCGCACATCTGCGGGAGACGGGAGTCGTGGTGGTTCCCGTCCCCTACGACCGCCACCTCGGTGGAGGAGGACCCCTGGTGAACGCCATGCTGGGACGGGACACCCGGGACGCGGCCACCGTGCTGGCCGCCGAGGCGATGCGGCGTGCGGTGAGCGCACGGTGACCCAGCAGCTGATCCACCGGCCCGCCCGCAGCACCCGCCCGCTCGCTCCCGCGGAACCACGCACCGTCGAGCCCCCGCCGAACCTTCCCGAGGGCAGGATCGGGAACGCGGCGACCGCGCTGCTGCCCATGGCCGGCGTCATGAGCTCGGTCGTGATGATGACCGTGATCCGCAACAGTCAGTTCGCGGCGATCGGCGCCATCGTCCTGGTGTTCGCTCTGCTCGGTGCGGTGGCCCTGTTCTGGTCGCAGCGGGGCAAGGCGCAGCGCACCCGACGCGCCCAGCGCGAGAGGTACCTGGAGTATCTGGAGGAGCTGCGGGAGGAGTTCGGGCAGCTGGAGCGCCGGCGCCGGCGGATCGCTCGGGTGCTCAACCCCCCGCCCGGTGCCCTGTACGACGTGCTCCGGGACCCGGCACGGCTGTGGGAACGGCGGCGGCCAGACGCGGATTTCCTGCGGGTGCGGGTGGGTACGGGCGAGGTGCCGGTGCAGGCGTTGACGGTGGGGCAGCATGCGGGCACCGTGCTGACGCCGCCGGATCCGTTCATGCTGAACGAGGCCCACGCCCTGCTGGGCCGGTTCGCCGCGTCGACCGACTTCCCGCTCACGGTGCCGCTGGACCGCGCGGGCAACGTCAGCATCGTGGGCGACCGCGAAGGGGTCCTCCGGGTCGCCCGGTCCGTGCTGGTCCAGGCGGCCGTGGCGCACGCCCCCGACGACCTGGCCCTCGCTCTGGCGTTCCCCGATGAGCGGGAGGAGGACTGGGCATGGTGCAAGTGGCTGCCGCACGTGCTGGACCCGTCCGAACGCGACGGAGCGGTGGCCGCACGCCGGATGGCCCCCGGTCCGCAGCAGCTGGCCACCCTGCTGAGCGCGGAGCTGCGGAGCCGCGCCTCCTACGCCGCCGAGATACGCCGGGGCCTGTCGGACCGGAACGCCCTGCGCATGACCGGGCGCCTCCTGGTGATCAGTGACGCGCACGGGGGGACGGCCGTGGAACTGCCGCGCCCGGACGAGGCCGTCGCCCTGCCCGACATGGGGGTGACGGTCCTGCATCTGCTGGAGCGGCAGGTGCAGGAGCCCGATCAGGTGAGCGTCCGCCTCACCGTCGCCGGGGACCGGGTCGAGGTGGAGGACCTGCGCGTCCCGGAAGCTGCTCGCGCGTCGGGAACCGTGGACGACATCACCCGGCCCGGGGTGGAGGGGGTGGCGCGGGCCCTGGCACCCCTGCGGCTGTCGGCCGAATCCGCCGCGGACGGCACACCCGTGTCCGGTCCCGTGGACTTCCCCGAACTGCTCGGCATCGAGGACCCGGCGGCACTGGACCTCGAACGGCTGTGGGCCCCGCGGGGCGAGCGAGGCTTTCTGCGGGTCCCGATCGGGGTGACCGACCGGCGTGAGCCCCTGCTGCTGGACCTCAAGGAGTCCTCGGAACTGGGCATGGGCCCGCACGGGCTGTGCGTGGGCGCCACCGGCTCCGGCAAGAGTGAGCTGCTGCGCACCCTCGTCCTCGCCCTGGTCGCCACGCATGCGCCGGAGGACCTGGCACTGGTGCTGGTCGACTACAAGGGCGGCGCCACGTTCGCGCCGTTCGAGGACCTGCCCCACGTCGCCGGTGTGATCACGAACCTGGAGAACCAGGCCGGTCTCGTGGAGCGGGTGCACACCAGCCTCGCGGGAGAAGTGAAGCGCCGCCAGCAGGTACTCAAGGACGCCGGGAACGTCGCCGACATCGGCCACTACGCCGCGCTGCGTGCCACCCGCCCCGATCTGGAGCCGCTCCCCCATCTGTTCGTGGTCATCGACGAGTTCGGTGAACTGCTCACCGCCAAACCCGACTTCATCGACCTCTTCCTGTCCATCGGACGCATCGGCCGCTCCATCGGCGTCCACCTTCTGCTGTCCAGCCAGCGCATCGAGGGCGGCAAGCTCAAGGGGCTGGACACCTACCTGTCCTACCGGCTGGGCCTGCGCACCTTCTCCGCCGACGAGAGCCGCACCGTCCTGGACACGACCGACGCCTTCCACCTGCCGCCGTTGCCGGGGTTCGGTTACCTCAAGGTGGACACGTCCACCTACGAACGCTTCAAGACGGGTTACGTCTCCGGTGCCTACCGTGGTCCCGCGCTGCGCGCGCCGGAGAAGGAGGAACCGCTCGCCCTCCCGTACGCCGCCTTCAACAGCGTCCCGGCAGCGGAGCCCGCTGCCGAGGAAGCTCCGGAGATGCGGGAACGGGAGACCGGCCCGACCGTCCTGTCCGCCATGGTCGGCCGGCTGCGCGGCGCCGCGGAGCCGGTGCGCCGCATCTGGCTTCCGCCGCTGCCCGACGCCGTCGCCCTGGATGTCGCCGCGGGCGGCGTCCGGGCCTCGGCGGACGGGGTGCACTTCACGGACCGGCCGGCCATCCTGCGCGTACCTCTCGGAATCCTCGACGATCCGGCCCAGCAGTGGCAGGACCGCTGGCAGCTGGATCTGACCGTCGCGGGCGGCCACGCGGCAGTCATCGGAGGCCCCCAGTCCGGCAAGACCACCCTGCTGCGCACCCTGGCGCTCTCCCTCGCCCTGTCGCACACACCGCGCGACGTCGCGATCTACGGACTGGACCTGGCCGGTGGCGGCCTCAGCGCCCTGACCGGCCTGCCGCACGTGGGAGGCATCGCCGGTCGCTCCGATCACGAACGCGCCACCCGCACCGTCGCGGAGGTCCGCGCCATGCTGGGCGAGCGCGAGGACCTCTTCCGCTCGTCCGGCATCGACTCCGTCGACCAGCTCAGGCGGGTCCGCACCCAAGGCGGCCTGCCGGCGCTCCCCTCCACCGACATCATCCTGCTGATCGACGGCTTCGGCGCGCTCCGCGACGAATTCGCCGACCTCGAGGACGCCGTCACCGATCTGCTCAAACGCGGCAGCGGGTACGGCATCCACGTCGTGGCCGGCATGATGCGCTGGAACGACGTGCGGCTCGCCACCCAGTCGATGTTCGGCACCCGTGTCGAACTGCGGCTCAACGACCCGTCCGACTCGAGCATCGATCGCAAGCTCTCCGAGACCCTGGACCCCGGCACCCCCGGCCGGGTCCTGACCGACGGCAAGCTCTTCGCCCAGGTCGCCCTGCCCCGTATCGACACCGTCCCGTCCGGGGAGGGCCTCGGCCCGGTCCTGGAGGACACCGCCCGCACGATCCGCGCCTCCTGGCACGGCGAACTCGCCGCGCCCGTCCGCATCCTGCCCACCCGGCTGCCCGCCGCGAAGCTGCCCTCGGCCGCGGCCGAGCCGTCGCGGGTTCCCATCGGTGTCGACCAGGACAGCCTCGCCCCCGTCCTGCTCGACCTGTTCGAACAGGACCAGCATCTGCTCGTCCTGGGCGACAACGAATGCGGGAAGACCAATCTGCTGCGGCTCATCGCCGGGCAGTTCGTCGACCGCTGCACCGACGAGGAGCTGGTCTTCGCGGTCTTCGACCCCCGGCGCGGCCTGCGCAGCGTCGTCCCCGAGCCCTACCGGGGCGGCTATGCCCACAACCCCAAGCTCTCCGCCGCCCTCGCCACGGGCATCGCGAAGGAACTGGACAAACGCCTCCCCGACGAGGCATTCGACCACGAGACGCCGGCCGACGGACCGGCCTTCACCGGGCCGCGCATCGTGGTCGTCATCGACGACTACGACATCCTGACCGCCGCCGGGCAACAACCGCTGTCCCCCTTCCTGCCGTACATCTCCTCGGCCCAGGACATCGGGCTGCACTTCGTCATCGCCCGGCGCGTCGCCGGCGCCTCACGAGCCCTGTACGACCCGTTGCTGACGACTCTGCGCGAGACCGGCACCGCGGCCCTCGTCATGGCCGGCGACCGCACGGAGGGCCAGCTCTTCCCCGGCCTCCACGCCAGTGCTCAGCCTCCGGGGCGCGGCACCCTCGTCCGCCGGGGCCGCCCCCACCAGCTCATCCAGACCGCCCTCGCCACCGACATCAGCCGGGAACACACCCTGTGACCAAGGACGTCATCACCCTCACCCCGACGATGCCCGATGTCCGGACGCTCCTGGCGGGCCTGTACGCCGGCGGCCCCGACCTGGGCGTCCGCACGACGGCGGACGGAGCCGTCGTCCAGCTCTGCGCACCCGACGGACGGACTCTGGTCTCCGTGGAGGCTCCCGTTCTCGTCCAGGTCCCCGGCGAGGTCGAACGACTGCTCGGGCCCGTCCCGGCAGTACCGGACGGGCCCGTCTGGTGGACCGAGGCCCGTGCCTCCACCGCGGTCCCCGAAGCCGAACAGCTCGCCGCGTCGTTCGCCGGACGCCTCGCCACAGTGCTGGACGGCACGACGTGGCCGCCCAAAGCCCTGACGACCGCCGTCGTCCCCGTCCCGTCCGGCACGGACGCTCCGCCGGAGACCGAGGGCATTCCTCCGGCTGTGGACGTCCTCACCGAGCAGGCCGCGGTCGTCTTCCAGGACCGTCCCGTGGTCGCCATGACCAGCTGGCTCTCGGACGCCCTGCGCACCGCGATCACCAGCGACCGCGCCCTGCAGATCGTCACCCCCGACACGACGCGCCTCACCCTCCCCGCCCGCGCCGCGCTGGGCGGCCACCCCCACCGCTGGGTCGTCCAGGACGGCGAGGACGGCTACTACGACGGCCTGTCCGGCGCCGTCCTGCACTGGCAGGGCGACAGCTTCGCCCCCGCCCGGACCACGTCGGCCGGGACTCCCGTAGCGGCCGCGTTCGCTGACCGCACCGACTCCGGGGACCGCCAGCTCGTCCTCTCCCTGCGCACCCGCCACCCGGCCGACGAGCACCTGGTACTGGGCCGCGCTCTCGAGGCCGCCTGGCACCACATCACCGGGGCCGCGCCCGCCGGCTGGAGCACGGCGGAACCGGTCAACCACCCCTGGACCACGCGCCAGCTGACCGACCTCGCCCGCCGACGCGCACCCCAGCCGACCTGGTTCACCGTGGTCGGGCACCCCGACCGCCCCGCCCTGGCCACGCTCCGGGTAACCCGCACCACCGCAGGTGTCGAGGAGGAGATGACCCTCGCCGTGGGCCACGGCCCCGCCGAGGACCTGCCGCTCGGCGCGGTCCTCCCTCTCGCCGAGGCGCTCTCCGCACCCGAGCACGGCCTGACGTCGATGCTCGCCACCGTGCGCCGGGCCCGTCGCGACCTGACGGTTCCCGCACACATCGAGGCGCCCCCCGTCCCGGTCTCCTTCACGCTCGGCCCGGACCCGGTCCAGGACATCGGCCTCCCACACGCCCGCCGGCCGCCCCACGACCTCCTCCCCGCACCACTCGGCCCCAGCGCCCGCCCCGCACTCCACTACCCCCTCGGCGATGGAACGGACCCACAGACGTGGACCGCGCTGCGTCGGCTCACCCAGCACTTGCGGGCGGGCAGCTGAGCCCGTGGCCTGCTGTGGGCCGTCAGTGCGGACGCCCGACGAGGACGCCCTGCCCGGCGGCCACCGCAAGATTGCTGCGATCCGTGCGGGCCGCGAGCGGCCCGGTGCAAACCGGGGGCCAATTGACACCGCGCTACGCAGCCAGGTGGCGGATTCCCGCCCCGCTCGGAGGCACCGCCGTGGCCTGGATCCCGATGACCTCGACTTCGACGCCCCAGGCCTCAAGGGTCTTGGCCGTCTGCACAAGGGTGACCTGGGAGAACGGGAACAGCGTGTCGGCGGTGAGATCGGTTCCGCCCTTCAGCAGGATCGCGAATACGACCTTCGACGGCCGGAAGCCGTCCGGCAAGGCCCGGCCAGGCCGGGCCGCGGCCACCTTCCGGGCGAACCCGTCCACGGCCTCCGGCGAGTGCAGCAGGGTCTGCACGGCGACGACGGCCTGGCCGAACAGATGGCTCAGCGCGTCGGAGCCCTTGGCCCGCTTCACCATCACCAGGACGTCGTCCGGGCTCAGCAGGTCGCAGACCTCCACGCCGTTGCCCCGGTGCAGCGCGGTCCGGACGTTGTCACGGTCGAAGCAGACGTACCCGGGCCGCAGGTCGGGCACCGACTCGTTGTAGTCCCGCTCCTTGTCCCCGAGCACCCAGGCCGGGAGGTCGACCGAGGGCGTGCCGGTGATGAGCCGCTCCACCTGCGAGCGGATCGCCTCCAGATACGCCTCCCCGATCTCGTACCACTGCCCGTCCAGCAGGAAGAACCGACGGGGGCCGAGCGTCACCTGCGCCTCGATCCACCGCAGCACGCTCGATGCCCAGATGACGTCCCCCTTCTCCGCCCGGGCGTGCGCATAGAGGGTGACGGTGCCGTCCCGGAGGGCGGCGAAGCGTGTTCCCGCCCTCTGCACGCGGGCCCGGTTGAGGACATACTCCAGGCTGAAGTCGGCGGTGAGGCGCGCCTCCGGGCTGTGCACCTTGGTGGCGAACGCCTGGGCGGCGCCGTAGTCGTCCCAGTGATCGGCCGGGACGGCGACCGCGATACGTCCGTCCGGCACCTCGCCCAGCATGTCGTCGAGCCTCTCCTCCAGCCGCGTGACGAGGTCGGCCTCCTTGACCGGGACGATGTGCTCGACGAACTCCAGTTCCGGAGTGGGGACCTCGTCCCGAAGGACACGGGCGATGGCCCGGATGTCCGCGACCAGGTCCGCGGCGTCGATACCGAGGCGCATCCGCAACCCGGTACCGCCCTCAACGCTGGAGATCTTCGTACGGTCGTCCTGAGCGATGGTGAGCTCGATCCCGTCCAGCCGACCGCCCAGCCGCCGCACGATCTGCGCGTGCTCCTGGACGCCCAGGCTCCAGACCGGAGCGCCGCCGGGCACAAGGGTGATGTCGGTCCGGCCGCCGCCCGGCGTATGGGAGACCAGGTCCCGGATCTGGGCGGGGTCCACCCTGCGGATCACGAAACTCAACCCGAACCGCCGGTCCTTGACCTGGTCGGGCACCAGGCGGAAGCCCTGGTCGTAGCCGATGGCGTACACCTCGCCGTCGACCGCGAGCATCAGCAGCCCGGCCGACCGGTTCACGGGCCGCGACACCTCGCACCCGGTCGTGCGGTTGATCTCGCCGCACCAGCTCGCGACCGGCTGCTCGAAGCTGCCGGTGACCAGCAGAGCCGGAACGCCCAACCGCTCCTCCGGGATGTGCAGTTCCGCGTCAACGGCTGCGAGCCGGGCCGGGTCAAGGACGTCGAACATCGCGTCGACCGTGGGAGCGATACCCGTGAGGCGGTACAGGGTGCGCTTGGACGTGCCGGAGGTGCTGGTGGCCATGGTGCCGCTCCATTCGAATCGAACGTCTTGTGGGCAGGGGGAAGCCCGGGAGGCCCGGGGAAGCTGAGAGCCGAGTGAAAGCACACCCAGTAGAGCTGCAACTGAAAGCACTGTCAAATGACACTTGAAAGCGACGTCAAACCGTTCACATCGGTTCGGCGTCGGTATAGAGTGAAGCCATCCAGCGCGCACCCCACGTCACCCGGCAGGAGCCCATGAACCAGCAGGCCAGTGCCCTCGTGACCGCCGCCGACATCTCGCGGCTGGCCGGAGTCACCCGGGCCACGGTGAGCAACTGGCGTCGTCGGCATCCCGACTTCCCGGCCCCTGCGGGAGGCACGGACACCAGCCCGACCTACGACCTCGACGCCGTGCGCGCCTGGCTCTCCGCCCGTGGCCAACTCCCCGAGGACACCCCGGCGGACCGGCTTCGCACCGCGCTGCGCACCCACCCCGGCGACGGCGATCTGGCCCTGCACCTGCTCCCTGCGGTGCTGACGGCTGCCCGGCTGGACAGGAGAGAGCGCCAAGCCCTTCCCGAACTGCGTGACGACGCACTGCTGCGATGGGCGCGGTCGGCTGCGGGCGACGGAGCCGAGGACATCCCCGGAGTCCTGGACGCCCCGTACAGCCCCGACGCGACCGGACCGCTGAGGGCCTTGTTGCGGTGCGTCGTCACGGATGGTGCCGAGGCCGCGGCCGCTGTCCTGGCCGAACGCCTACTGGAGGACACGGGGGGTGCCGGCACCTACCTCACGCCGCGCCCCCTGGCCACCCTCATGGCCCGGCTCCTGGCCGACAGCGCGGGTGCCTTCCCCGTCAGCGTTCTCGATCCCGCGTGCGGCACCGGATCGCTGCTTGCCGCAGCAGCATCCGCGGGCGCGAGCGAATTGCACGGCCAGGACCTGCTGGTCGCTCAGGCCGCACCGGCCGCCGTGCGACTCCGGCTGAACGCCCCCGAGGCGGCGATCTCCGTCCGTGCGGGGGACAGTCTGCGCTCCGACGCCTTCAAGGGCCTCACTGTGGACGCCGTCCTGTGCAATCCCCCGTACGGAGTCCGCGATTGGGGGCACGACGATCTGGCGTACGACCAGCGCTGGGCCTACGGCGTGCCGCCCAAGGGCGAGCCCGAGCTCGCCTGGGTCCAGCACTGCCTGGCCCACCTCACCCCCCGCGGCCGTGCCGTACTGCTCATGCCTCCCGCCGTGGCCGAACGCACCGCCGGCCGGCGTATCCGGGCTCAACTCGTACGCGACGGAGCCCTCCGCGCGGTCGTCTCGCTTCCGCAGGGCACGGCAACCCCGCTCCACATCCGCTTGCACCTGTGGGTGCTCGAACGACCCGATCCGCAGGCTGAAGCCCCTGGGACGGTCCTACTCGTCGATGCCGCCGCCGAGCACCGAGATCTCGCCGGGGAGACCGTCGACGACACTGTGCTCTCGGCGTGGCGGTCCTACCTCGCCGACCAGGACGGTTTCACGGGAGCCCCGGGCGTCGCCGCCGCGATGCCGGTCACCGACCTCCTGGACGAGGCCGTGGACCTGACCCCGGCCCGCCGCATCCGGACGGCTTCCCGGCAATCCCTCCGCCCCGCCCTGCTGGCCCGGCAGGCATCGGAGCTGTACGACCAACTCCGTGAAGGGGCAACAGACCTGATCGACCTCAGCGCCGACGGCGACTGGCCGCCGGCCGACGACCGGCCCCGCGACTGGCGCACCGCAACGGTCGCGGACCTTCTGCGCGGCGGCGCTCTCAGCCTGCTCCACACCACGCCCCTCGGCCGCCGGACCCGTAACGGCCAACCGCAGCCTCGGCCAGAAGCAGAAACCGGCGCACGCCCGGCGCTCACGGCTGCCGATGTCCTCGAGAGCCGGCCCGCCTCCGGAACGGAAGCGGACCTTCCCACCGGCGTCGCCCTCCCCTTGGTCCAGGAAGGTGACGTGCTGCTCACCGAGATCCTCCGCGCGGAACGCACCGCCGTGGCCCGGGTCGTCGAGCCGGTCGAGGCAGGCTTCTTCCTCGGGCCCCACCTGTTGCTCTTCCGCCCGGACCGGCGTCGGCTCGACCCCTGGTTCCTCGCCGGGTTCCTCGCGGCGGAGCAGAACGTCAACGCCGCCGCCACCGGCACATCCCTCGTCCGCGTGGACCCGCGACGCCTGCGCGTTCCCTTGCTTCCACTAGCCGAGCAGCAGCGCTACGGCGCCGCCTTCCGCCGCCTTCACGAACTGCGCACCGCGGCCCGCCGTGCCGATCGGGCCGCCGAGGAGGTCACGCGCCTCCTCGGCGCCGGCCTCACCGGCGGCGCGCTGTTGCCGGACGGTCACGGATCGGCGTGAAACGTGCGCCGCGGCGCCCCGAACGACCAGACTTGATGTCTCTGTCCCGCTGAAGCGGCGAACACCGGAAGGACTCCGTTGAACAGCAGTAAGCACACGGAACTGGCGAACCACGCGTGGTCGGTCGCCGACCTCCTGCGCGGCGACTACAAGCAGTCCGACTACGGCAAGGTGATCCTGCCGTTCACCGTGCTGCGGCGCCTGGAGTGTGTCCTCGCCCCGACCAAGGACAAGGTCCTGGAGGTCGCAGCCCGCTACCAGGACCAGGACCTCAACCCCGACCGCTTCCTGCGCAAGGCGTCCGGCCACAGCTTCTACAACACCAGCTCCTACACGCTGAAGGCCATCGCGGGCGACCCCTCGCACGCGGCGAAGTACCTCAACGAGTACTACGGCGCCTTCTCCCCCAACGCCCGGGAGGTCCTGGAGCGGTACGACTTCGCCCAGCAGATCAAGCGGCTGGACGCGGCGAACCTGCTGTACCAGGTGGTCGGACGGTTCGCCGACCTCGACCTGCGGCCGGTGAAGAGGGACGAAGAGGGCAATCTCGCGCTCGGCGAGGACGGCAAGCCGATCGAGATCGTCACCAACCACCAGATGGGCTACATCTTCGAGGAGCTGATCCGGCGCTTTGCCGAGCAGTCCAACGAGACGGCCGGTGAGCACTTCACACCGCGGGAAGTCATCCGGCTGATGGTCAACCTGCTCGTCGCACCGGACAGTGACGCGCTGGCCCTGCCGGGCACGGTCCGCACGGTCATGGACCCGGCATGCGGAACCGGCGGCATGCTCAGCGCGGCCGAGGAGCACATCACGGCCCTCAACCCGGACGCCACGGTCAAGGTCTTCGGCCAGGAACTCAACGCCGAGTCCTGGGCCATCTGCCGGTCGGACATGATGATCAAGGGGCAGGACCCGGAGAACATCAAGTACGGCAACTCGTTCAGCGACGACGGCTTCAACAGCGACGACTCCAAGAAGGACAAGAACACGCCCACCACTTTCGACTACTTGCTGGCCAACCCGCCGTTCGGCGTGGAGTGGAAGAAGGTGAAAGACGCGGTCGAGGACGAGCACGAACGCCTCGGTGAGAGCGGGCGGTTCGGGGCCGGCCTGCCGCGCATCAACGACGGCTCGCTGCTCTTCCTCCAGCACATGATCTCGAAGATGAAGCCGGTGGACGCGTCGGGGTCCGGCGGCAGCCGGATCGCGATCGTCTTCAACGGCTCCCCGCTGTTCACGGGGGCAGCGGAGTCGGGTGAGTCCAGGATCCGGCAGTGGATCCTGGAGAACGACTGGCTGGAGGGCATCGTCGCCCTGCCCGACCAGCTCTTCTACAACACCGGCATCTCCACGTACTTCTGGGTGCTCAGCAACCGCAAGGCCAGGGACCGGCGCGGCAAGGTCGTCCTGCTGGACGCACGCGACTACTGGCGCAAGATGCGGAAGTCGCTCGGCGACAAGCGCAAAGAACTGGGCGATCAGCACATCTCCGAGATCACGCGGCTGTACACGGAGGCGCTGGCGGTCCTCGACGCGGCGGAGAAGGACGGCGGCCACGACTTGGCCGACCGGGCCGGGAAGATCAAGGTCTTCCGCAACGAGGACTTCGGGTACCGCCGGATCGCCGTCGAGCGCCCATGGAAGCTCCGCTTCGAGGTGACGGAGGAAACGCTGACGGCGATCACCGCGTCGAAGCCGATCGCACGGGCGACGGACGCCGAGGAGTTCGTGGCGGCGCTGCGCCCGCTGGACGGCAAGTCGTGGACGACGAAGTCCGACGCGTGGATCGACCTCAAGGACGCGGTCGTCGCGGCCGGCCAGACGTGGCCGACGGGCGCGCCGTTCAACAGGGCGCTGCGGGAGGCGGTCGGCGTACGGGACCCGGAGGGCGAGATCCAGCGCGTCAAGGGTCAGCCGGAACCGGACCCGGAGCTGCGGGACTACGAGAACGTCCCGTTGGAAGAGGACGTGGAGGAGTACCTGAAGCGGGAGGTGCTGCCGCACGTTCCGGATGCGTGGATCGACCACACGAAGACGAAGATCGGGTACGAGATCCCGTTCACGCGGCATTTCTATGTGTATAAGCCGCCGCGGCCGTTGGCGGAGATCGACGCGGAGTTGAAGGCGCTGGAAGGCGAGATCCAAGCGCTGCTTGGGGAGGTGGCGGAATGAGCACCCTGCGTCTGCGACACCTCGCTGACATCAATCCATTGACGCCAGCTTTCAATCGCCTTGCGAACGAGGAGGAGCTCACTTTCCTCCCCATGGAAGCAGTATGGCCTGGAGAGAGGCTAGACCTCTCATGGCGTCGAACCAAAGCATCCGTTTCAACTGGCTACACCCGCTTCCAGAACGGCGACGTTCTTGTACCGAAGATCACGCCCACATTCGAGGCCGGACGGTCTGTCCTAATCCACGGTCTCCATCGAGGCGTGGGCGTGGGGAGTACGGAGCTTCACGTGCTCCGTCCCGGGCCGCTCATTGACCAGCGGTTCCTTTTGTACGTAGCGAATACACACAGCTTCCTCAAACAGGGGGAGGCGGAGATGTACGGTGTTGCCGGACAGCAGCGTGTTCCGGACAGGTTTCTGCGTGACCTACCAGTACAGCTGCCAACACTGGAGGAACAGCGCCGCATTGCCGACTTCCTCGACGCCGAGACTAATCGCATCAACGATCTTCAATGGAGAACTGCTCGTCAACTAGCGCTCCTCCAGGAGCAATTTCACGAGATGATGCGCCGCTGGACAACGGTCGGAAATGACGAGACGAGTCCGACAAGAATTCCGTGGATGCCCAAGATGAACTCTAATTGGAGCCTTCTCAAGGTAGGCCATCAGTTCATGACAGGAAGCGGTACGACTCCCACGTCAACGGTAGCCGAGTACTTCGATGGGCCCTACTGGTGGATCAACAGCGCCGACCTCAATGACGGAGAGGTCACATCGAGCGAAAAGAAGATCACAGATAGAGCCTTGAATGACTTCCCCGCGTTGAAACTCCACAACCACGGCTCTTTGGTAATTGCGATGTACGGGCAGGGCGCCACCAAGGGGAAAGTAGGATTGCTGGCAAACCAGGCATGCGTAAATCAAGCATGCTGCGTTTTGTCACCCACAGGAAGAATTTCGACACAATATGCTCGCTATTGGTTCCGGGCGCATAAGGAAAGCGTCGTTGCCCTCGCCCAAGGAGCTGGTCAGCCTAACCTCAGCCAGGAGTTGATCAGAAGTCTATGGATTCCCACCCCCGACATGACGGAGCAGCAGAAAATCGTATTCTATTTGACTGGAGCGGAAGAGCAACTGAGCCGTAAGGTCCAGCTACTCAGGGAGAGAGAGAACCTGCTCGCCGAGCGGCGCCAAGCCCTGATCACCGCCGCCGTCACCGGCCAGATCGACGTGTCCACCGCCAGCGGACGTGGGATCGAGGAATGATCGCGCCATGAGCCCCGCCGCGCCCCAGCCCCCGCTGCCATTCATCACCCGTGTCCGAGTCGACAACTACAAGTCCATCGCTCATTGCGACGTGACTCTCGGCCGGTTCACCGTGCTGCTCGGGCTGAACGCCGCAGGTAAGTCGAACTTCCTCGATGCCCTGCGCTTCGTACGCGACGCGCTGGTGAACAGCCCGGCCGAGGCCGTGGCGACGCGCGGCGGATGGGAAGAGGTGCTGCGCCGGGTCCCTGAGCCGACGACCTCCTGCACGATCGGTCTGGAATTCCACCTGCCGGCGATCACCCATGACGCGAAGCCATGGGTGGGGCGGTACGAGATCACCATTGCCCCGCAGACCGTCCCCGAGACGAGGCGCGATGCGGGGCCCGGTGTCCGTATCCAGCGAGAGTTGTGCGAGATGCGTCGCCCGGGCGTCGAGGGTCGGGCAAATGCAGAGCACTTCATGATGCGCGACCGCACCGGGAAGGGGCGTCGCCAGAAGCGACTGCAACTTTCACACCTGAGTGAGGGCGAGCCCTTCGCTGACCTTTTCGCGGCCCTCACGGAGATGTTCTTCTACAGCCCTGACCTGGCCAGTCTCCGCAAAGCCAGCCCGAACACGCCGACCGCCGGAGCCCTGGGTGAGGAAGGCGGCGACCTCGGCCCGGCGCTGGCCGCGCTCGGGGAGCAGGAGCGAGAGCGCGTCTCGCAGTACCTCGGGGTGATCGTGCCCGGTGTCGTGCAGGTCGGCCCCACGGACCCCTCCGCCGACTACATCGCAGCTCGGATCAACTTCGCCACCGACAGCGAGACGGAACCCCACGTCTTCCGCGCCGAGTCCATGTCGGAAGGGACCATCCGGGCCATCGGCCTGCTGACCGCGCTCTTCCATCCCGACGCCCGTGAAGACTTGATCCCACTCATCGCGGTCGAAGAGCCCGAACTCGCTCTGCACCCGCTCGCGGCCGGGGCCCTCTACGACGCCCTCACGGAGGCGAGTGAGCATGTGCAGGTCTTGGCCACCACGCAGAGCGCGGAGCTGTTCGACCGCAAGGAGGCCGACCTGTCGGCGATCCGCGTGGTCGCCGCCGAGCACGGGGTGACGGTGATCGGCGAAGTGGACCCGGTGAGCCGGTCGATCGTCGCCGACGGCCTGGCCACCACGGCCGAACTGCTGCGTTCCGACCAACTGCGCCCGGTCGTCGAACCCGCGGACCAGCCGGACGAGCAGTCGGAGGGTGAGGAGTGAACCACCCGCGGGTCACGATCGCCTCCGTCGTGGAGGGTGAGGGCGAGATCAGCGCGCTGCCCGTACTCCTCCGACGGCTGATGTACGAGGCGGAGATCTGGGACGCCGACATCCAGCCGCCCTTCCTGGTCGACCGCGGCCGGCTCGTCCGGCCGGGCGGGTTGGAAGCCGCCGTGGAAGCCCAGGCTCGACGCGTACCCGCCGACTGCCCGGGTGGCATCCTGGTCGTGATCGACGCCGACGACGACTGTCCGGCCAGCCTCGGGCCTTCGCTCCTGGCCAGGGCCGAGGCCACCCGCCCGGACCGCCGGACGGCCGTCGTGATGGCGAGCCGGGAGTTCGAGGCATGGTTCCTCGCGTCAGCGCCCTCCCTCGGCGGGCGGGCAGGGCTCGCCAGGCATCTGGAGGTCCCGGCCAATAGCGAGACATTACGCGACTGCAAGGGCTGGCTGACCCACCACCGGCGCGACGGAGTGCGGTACCGCCCCCGCGTGGACCAGGCGGCACTGACCCAGGACATGGATCTTGACCTTGCCCGCGCCAACTCATCCTCATTCGAAAAGTTCTGCCGCGACATCAAGTATCTGGTAACCGGAAACCGGGGGGAATAGCCGCTCATGCCCGTCCACGACGAAGCAGCCTTCGGAAACGCCATAGTCGCCGCCCTGCGGGAGCGCGGTTGGCGTGAAGGAAACCGACAGAACTACCGCCCCCACCTCGGCCTCGACACCGCCCAACTCTTCGAGTTCATCGGCAAGACCCAAGCCGACGAATGGGCCGAACTGATCGCCCTCTACGGCGGGGATCCCGACACTGCCCAGGCCGGGTTCGCCAAGCGCGTGGATCAAGCCATCGCGACCGACGGCGTCCTGGACGTACTTCGCAAGGGCGTGAAGGACCACGGCGTCCTGATCAGGCTCGCCTACTTCAAACCGTCGCTCGTCGCGTCGGACGCGGTCCTGGACGACTACCGGGCGAACCGGCTGACCTTCGTCAAGGAGCTGGAGTACGCCGCCAAACAGGCGGACAAGGGTAAGCGCCTGGACCTCACCCTCTTCCTCAACGGGATCCCGCTGGCGACCGCCGAGCTGAAGAACGCCCTCACGCGCCAGGGAGTAGAGGCCGCCAAGGACCAGTACCGCACGGACCGCGACCCCACCGAGCTGATCTTCGCGCGGCGCGTGATCGCGAACTTCGCCATCGACACGGACCTGGTGTTCGTCGCGCCGGAGCTGCGCGGCAAGACGACACGGTTCCTGCCGTTCAACACCGGGTCGGAGGGCCCGGGGAAGCCCGGCGGCGCGGGGAATCCGGCGCCCACCGTCCCGGGGACGTACGCCACCTCGTACCTCTGGGAGCAGATCTGGGAGCGGGACACCTGGCTGGACCTGATCGAGCGGTTCGTGCATCTCAGCAAGGAGAAGGGCGCGGACGGCCGGACCCGCAAGAAGCTGATCTTCCCGCGTTACCACCAGTGGGACATCGTCAAGAAGCTCGCCCACCACGCGGCCCTCCACGGCCCCGGTCACAACTACCTGGGCATGGCCTCCGCCGGCTCCGGCAAGTCGAACACCATCGGATGGCTGGCGCACCGCCTGTCGTCGCTGCACACGCCCACCGACCCGGCCGAGATCGACCCCGATGCCCTGGCCGCCGGACTCAAGCCGGGTGCACCCGTCTTCGACAAGGTCGTCATCATCACCGACCGCCGCAATCTCGACGCCCAGCTCCGCGAGACCGTCGGCAGTTTCGAGAAGACCGCCGGTCTCGTCGTGAAGATCGACGAGAAGCACGGCGCGAAATCCGACCAGCTCGCCAAGGCACTCTCCCGCGAGGCCGGGAAGATCATCACCGTCACGCTGCACACCTTCCCGGCCCTCATCGACTACCTGCGCCGCAACCCCACCGAGATCCAGGGCCACAACTTCGCGATCATCGTGGACGAGGCGCACTCCTCCCAGTCCGGCGGCGCGGCCACGGACGTACGCGCGGCGCTGCGTGACCTGGGCCTGGACTCGGACTCCGACGAAGCCGGGGCGACCAACGCGGAAGCAGAAGCCGCCACCGATGCCAAGCTCCGCCGAAAGGCCATCCAGCGCAGCAAGGCCCCGAACCTCTCTTACTTCGCGTTCACTGCCACGCCCAAGGCCAAGACGCTCGAACTCTTCGGCACCCTGGAGAGCGTCGACGGCAAGCCGACGTACGTCCCCTTCCACACGTACTCGATGCGCCAGGCCATCGAGGAAGGCTTCATCCTCGATCCCCTGCGCACCTACGTCACGTACGACACGTACTGGAAGCTGGTGAACAAGAACCCGGACGAGCGCGAGGTCGACCCGTCCAAGGCGAATCCGCTGCTCGCCCGGTACGCACTCACGCACGACTCCACCGTGACGCAGCAGGCGCAGGTGATCGTCGAGCACTTCCGCACGCACACCGCCGGCCGGCTCGGCGGGCGGGCCAAGGCCATGGTGGTGACGGCCTCCCGGCACAGCGCCGTGCAGATGGCCCGCGCGATCAGGAAGTACGTCGACGACCAGGCGTACGCCGACCCCGGTGTCCTGGTCGCGTTCTCCGGCAGCCTGACGTACGACGGCGTGGAGACGACCGAGCCGAAGGAGAACGGCGGCCTGGCCGAGTCCGCGCTGCCGAAGGCGTTCGCGTACACACGCAAGGACGACAAGGCCGTGCGCACCGGTGGGAAAGCGACGCAGCGCGAGTACCGCATCCTGGTGGTCGCCGAGAAATACCAGACCGGCTTCGACCAGCCACTCCTCACCACGATGTATGTGAACAAGAAGCTCGCGGGCATCAGCGCCGTCCAGACTCTCTCCCGCCTGAACCGCACCACCGACCGCAAGTCGCAGGCGGACCTGGCCGTACTGGACTTCGTCAATGACGCCGAGGACATCAAGGAGTCCTTCCGCCCGTACTTCGAGGAGGCGAACACTCTTCCCTCCGACCCCAACCTCCTCTACACCGCGCAAAGCAAGGTCATGCAGCCCGACATCCTCGTCGACGAGGAGATGCGAGAGTTCGCCGGTGCCTACCTGGAGGCCGAGGAGAAGGCCGCGGGCTCTGCGGCCCGTTGGGAGAAGCTGCACGCGGAGCTGTACCGGCATCTCGGGCCCGCCGTCGAGCGGTTCACCGAGCTGCTGGACCGCAAGGACGAGGCGGGCGACGCGGACGAGGACGCCCAGGAAGCCGCCGAGCAGTTCCGCGCGGACCTCAACGACTACGTGCGGAAGTACGGCTTCCTCTCGCAGATCGTGTCCTACCGCGATGCCGACCTCGAATGCCTCTACCTCTACGGCCGCCACCTGCTCAACCGTCTGCCACGACGGGGAGACGGCGGCGTGGACATAGGAGACGTCGACCTCAGTCACCTGCGCATCCAGAAGACCGGCCAACACGACCTCGCGCTGACCTCGGAGGGAGCGGCGGAGCTACGCGGCTTCGGTGAGGGTACGGGTGGTGCCAAGGAACAGGAGAAGTCGCTGCTGTCGGAGTTGATCGAGAAGTTCAACGACAAGTTCGGCACCGACTTCACCGATCAGGACGTGCTCACGCCGTTCGACGAGGCAAAGGCGGACCCGAAGGTCCGCGCCGCCGCCGTCAACGACGAGGAGAACTTCGGGCTCGTCTTCGACGAGGTCTTCGAGGACAAGATGGCCGAGCACATCGACACCATCGCCGACATGGGACGCCAGTACTTCAGCCACGACGACAGCTTCAAGCAGTCGCTCAACCAGAGTGCTCGCCGGGCGGCTTGGCGGATGATCCGCCGGGAGGAGAACATCGACGACGAGGCGGCCTGACCTGCCCGGCCTTCCGGCCCCTCCCGGCCGACCGCTCCGCCGGGTCAACCGCCCTGGCGAAAAGAGAGGCCCGCGATCACGGATGTTCCGCGCGTGGGGCGGGGCCGGACGGTCCAGGCGGTGGCAAGGCGGTCGACGAGGAGCAAACCCCGACCGCTCTCAGAGTCCGTGTCCGGGTGGGTCAGCGCGGGCTTGCCCGTACCTGGGTCGGAAACGGCCAGCCAGTAGTGTCCGTCGGCGGGCCACAGGACGAGTTCGATGAGGTCCTCGTCCTCCCGGCACGCGCCGTGACGGATGGCGTTGGTGACCAGCTCTGAGGTCAACAGGACGAGGTCGTCGCCGAAGTGGGGCCGAAGGACGTGCGGCAGCGATTCCGTGACGGCGTGCCGGGCCCGCCGTACGGAGGTGGGGTGGGCGGGGAAGCGCCAGTGGACGGGTACGAGGGGGATCTCGGGCATGGCGAACTCCACGGATGTGCGAGGGATTTGGGATCGCCGGTGGCCTACCGCCCTGGGCGCGGACACGCCCGTCCCAGGGCAGGCGGGCATGCTCGCGCGGTGCACTTCCGGCATTGCGGTGTGTAGCTTGCGCGATACTTACAGTAGGACACGAGGGGCCATATTTGCCATGCTGGCCGCAATAATGGCCTCGATGCGATGAACTTATGCCCATCGGACCCACGCGAGGCCCCGCGGTACGGAAGGAACGACATGCCACCAAGGACGATCCTCACCCAACGTCAGAAGCGTCTGGGAAGTGAATTGCGCAGGGTGCGCACCACATCTGGCATGTCCGCGGAGTACGCCGCAGGACTCCTCGGCGTCGACCGAAGCAGGATCTCCAACATGGAGTCCGGACTACGCGCGATCAGCGCCGAACGGTTGCGCACGCTGGCCTGCAACTGCGACTGCACCGACGAGAAGTACATCGACGCCTTGGCCGAGATGGCGGAACCGAGCGAAACAGGATGGTGGGAGCGCTACCGGGGCAGCTTGCCTCAAGGCTTGCTGGACATCTCCGAAACTGAGGCCAACGCGGTACGTTTGCGGGGCGCGAACACCGTGCACGTACCGGGGCTGCTCCAGACATCGGAGCACGCCATGGCCATCTTCCGCGCCGTCGTCCCCCAGCTTCCCGAGCATGAGGTCGCTCTCCGCCTCGCGCACCGTTCGGAGCGCCAAAAGGTGATCACCCGCAACAATCCGGCCCCGTACGTGGCCGTGATCCACGAAGCGGCGCTTCGCATGCAGTTCGGCGGGCGAGACGTCACCCACGCACAGTTGGAGTACCTGCTGGAGGCCTCCGAGCGGGACAACGTCACCGTCCTCGTCCTTCCCTTCAGCCATGGCTCCTTCCCCGGAGCAGGGCATACGGTCGTCTACACCGAGGGGCCTGTGCGACAGCTCGATACCGTGCAGGTGGACAACTCTCATGGACCAGCATTCCTGCATGCCGACGGTCAGCTTGCGAAATACCGGGCACAGCTCGACCTGTTGGAAGGCTTGGCACTGTCCCCGGAGCGGTCCCGCGACTTCATCCGCCAGATCGCCCAACAGCTATGAGGAGAAGCCAGATGGCCGACATCACCTGGGAAGCACCGCTCTGCGGCGAGGGCAGTTCCTGCTTCCGCCTCGGCACCGATGCCGACGGCAACGGCTACATAGCCGTCAGCGGGCAGGAGGAGCACTACCTCACCGACTCCCGCGAAGCCCTGCGCACCCTCATCACCGAGATCAAGGCCGGCAAGGCGGACCACCTGCTGTAGTACCTGCCGTGCCCTCCGTCGCCAGCGGTACCGTGTACTGCAATCGACTGACGAGGCATCAGGGCGACGGGGGCGCAACGCGTGGCGCAGGCCAGGAGAATCGGCGAGCAGGGCCGCTATGAGCTGATCGCGGAGATCGAGTCCGGCGGTATGGGCACGGTCTGGCGCGGCTACGACGCCGTCCTCGACCGGGAGATCGCGGTCAAGCTCATCCGGCCCGACGTCGTCGCATCACCCGCGCAGGCGAAAGAGTTCGCCCACCGCTTCGAGCGCGAAGCGCGCGTCACCGCACGGATCGGGCATCACGGAGTGCCGCAGGTGTTCGACGCGGTATTGGACGAGGCGTCGTACGACCGGCTGTATCTGGTGATGGAGTACGTGCGCGGGATCTCCCTGCGCAGGGTCCTCACGGGCGCGGAGGACGGAGCGGCGGTGGGGCTCCCCGTGAGCTGGGCCGCGTCGATCGCTGCGCAGATCTGCACGGTCCTGTCGTACGCCCACGCGATCCCGGTCGTGCACCGCGACCTGAAGCCGGACAACATCCTCATCGCCGCGGACGGCACGGTGAAGGTCCTGGACTTCGGCATCGCGAAGCTGCTGCACACGGACGTCACCAGGCTCACGGCCACCGGCAGCCGGATCGGTACCAGCCGCTACATGCCGCCCGAGCAGATCGACTGCGCGCAGATCACGCCGCTGAGCGACCTCTATGCGCTCGGTTGCGTGCTGCACGAACTCCTCGCCGGTGAGCCGGTCTTCAGCGGCGACAACGACTACCAGCTCATGAATCAGCACATGGACGTGCCGCCGACGCCGTTGCGCGCCCTGCGGTCCGAGGTGCCGGAGGACCTGGAGGCGCTGACCCTCGACCTGTTGGCCAAGGCGCCGGAGCAGCGTCCGGCCGACGCGTACGCGGTGTACGAGCGCCTGTGGCCGCACCTGCCGCAGCCGGGTTCAGCGGCTGTGCCCGTGATCTTCACCGACGCTGACTCTCCTTCCGCAGTTCCCGACCCGACGGTGGTCTACAGGCAGCCGAACGCCCCCCTGCGGCGGACCACGGTGCCTGCGCCGTCACCCGAACCGGCGGCTCCAGGGCCGGTCCCGGCGCGCGCCGACACCGCGCTGCGGGACGCGATCCGGGACGCCTACTCCCGGTCGGCAGACCTCGCCGAACGCGGGCGCTTCGCCCAGGCCGCGGATGTCCTCAAGGCGGCGATCGCCGAAGCGGCCACCGCCCTCGGCACGCACAACTCCCGAGTACTCAACCTGCGGCAGCAGCGCGCAGCGATCCTCATGGCCGGCGAGGACTTCCGGCGTGCCTTGCCGGAGTTCGACGCGCTGGCCGCCGTCTACGCCCGTACGGCGGGACCGGCCGGCGTCAGCGCGCTGGAGTGCCGCCGGCACGCCGCCCACTGCCGGGCCAACCTGGGCCAGGCCACTGCTGCCCTGCGGGAGTTCCAGACAGTCCTGGAGGTCGTGTCCGACACGGACGGGGACGCCTCCGAGACCGCTCTCGACCTACGCCGCAGCATCGGCGTCATCCTCTTCTCCGAAGGCCGCCGCACCGAGGCCGAGGGCGTCCTCGACGCTCTCCACGAGGACATGTGCGTCATCCTCGGCGAAGATGACGAGGAGACCCGCGAGATCGCCGACCTCCTCGCCCGGCTGCGCCGCCCGGAGGGGCCGGGCCCCTACTGACGTCCCGCCGGTGCGGTACGTGTTCCTGCGGTGCGGCCTGCGCTCCTTCACGGGAGGTGCGAGAACGGCAACACCGTCGGCCAGGTCGCCAAGGACATGTTTCGCGAGCTCTCGGCATGTGACCGGTAGCCTTCCGCACCGCACCCCCGTACTGGGGGATCCGTCCCTACCCAGGACCGATTCACGCCCTGTGATCTCGCGGGCTCTGAGGCCGCGCCAGTCCCTCCCAGAACAAGCAGTCACGGGGGTGCTGCTCGACAACCTGCGGGAGCACAGGATCAGCTACCTTGCCGCGTATGGCCACGTCGTCGAGCGAGGCAATGACATCGAGAACCGAACGCGGCTCGAACTGCCCCGCCAGCCGCTTCGCCTTGCTACGCACATTGTTCGGCGTAGGGCCGGCGTCGAGGACCGAGTGATGCCACAGCCGGCTGTGGTGGGCGCACCGGTTACGCAGGTAGACCAACGACCTCACACGGTAGGCGAACCCGGCCCTCGCGACCCCGACGCTGGTCGCCACGGCATCGGCCAGTGCGCCGCCGGCTCCGCGCTCGATGGCCTTGGACAGCGTCCCGAACGACCACGCTTCAACGGCGGACCACACGGGCAGCTTGCCGTAGTCGACGCGGTCACCTTCGGTGCCCCTGTACCGAAGGATGTGGCGGTCCTTGCTCCGGCCGATGTCGCGCAGGCACGACTCGACGGTCGGCTCAACGTTGCCGACGTCGGTGTAGAAGCTTTCCTCGAGGAAGCTGCTGTACGGACCGTGCACGTCGGCGATCACTCGGGCGACATGCGTGCGCAGCAGGAGTTCGACCCGTGCGAGAGGTTGGCTGAGCGCGGTGCGTAGCGCCTCATCGGCTTCGTAGATGCGGCGGATCTCAGCGAACGTCGTGCCGGGCGCAAACGCATCGTCGCCCACGTGGGGGGCTCGCTGGAAGTAGCGAGCGTAGCCGGAGAATCGGTAGTAGTTGTTCGAGCCAAAGAACGCCGCACAGACGGCCTCGTCGTCGATGACGAGGCCACGACGGGCCAGGAGCGCGACCTGCTCCCCCACGGACAGGCTCGGCTTCACTCGCACCCCGGAAAGGAAGAGGCCCCTCCCATTTGAGCATCGTGGAGAGGCTTGGGAGGGGGTCGATTGCCGCCATTCTAGCCGAGGCGCCGAGCCTCGCACCAGCCGCCGCCTGCAGGTCGACCGGCTACTTCTTCCCGCCCGTTCCGCCGGTTCCCGCGTGCCGGACGCATCCAGCACGTTGCGGACTCTGCGCGGACCGCAAAGGCCGCCCAACCCGGTCCGTCGCAGGTCAGACGGCCTTTCGCCGGACGTATCAGACGTTGAACCGGAACTCCACCACGTCCCCGTCCTGCATCACGTAGTCCTTGCCCTCCATGCGGGCCTTGCCCTTGGCGCGGGCCTCCGGGATGGAGCCGCAGTCGAGGAGGTCTTCGTAGGAGACGATCTCGGCCTTGATGAAGCCCTTCTGGAAGTCGGTGTGGATCACACCGGCCGCTTCCGGGGCGGTGGCGCCCTTCTTGATCGTCCAGGCGCGGGCTTCCTTGGGGCCGGCCGTGAGGTAGGTCTGCAGGCCGAGGGTCTCGAAGCCGACGCGGCCCAGTGTCGCCAGGCCCGGCTCGTCCTGGCCCATCGACTGGAGGAGCTCCAGCGACTCCTCGTCGTCGAGCTCGATCAGCTCGGACTCGATCTTCGCGTTGAGGAAGATCGCCTCGGCGGGGGCGACCAGCTTGCGCTGCTCGTCCTTGAACGCCTCGTCGACCAGCTCGTCCTCGTCGACGTTGAAGACGTAGAGGAAGGGCTTGGTGGTGAGCAGGTGCAGCTCGTGGAGGAGCGCGCCCTGCTCGGTGCTCTTGGTGATGCCCGCGGAGAAGAGGGTCCGGCCCTCCTCCAGGATCGTCTTGGCGGCCTCGACCGCCGCGAGGACCGCGACCTTGCCCTTCTGGAGGCGGGACTCCTTCGTCAGGCGCGGGATCGCCTTCTCGACGGACTGGAGGTCGGCGAGGATCAGCTCGGTGTTGATCGTCTCGATGTCGTCCTTGGGCGAGACCTTGCCGTCCACGTGGACGACGTTCTCGTCGTGGAACGCCCGGATGACCTGGCAGATCGCATCCGACTCGCGGATGTTCGCCAGGAACTTGTTGCCCAGACCCTCGCCCTCGGACGCGCCGCGCACGATGCCCGCGATGTCGACGAAGTCGACGGTCGCCGGGAGCTTGCGCTGCGAGCTGAAGATCTCGGCCAGCTTGTCGAGGCGCGGGTCCGGGACCCCGACGACGCCGACGTTCGGCTCGATGGTGGCGAACGGGTAGTTGGCCGCCAGCACGTCGTTCTTGGTCAGGGCGTTGAAAAGGGTCGACTTGCCGACATTCGGCAGGCCGACGATTCCGATCGTGAGCGACACGTGGCGACTTCCCGTAGCGAGAACGTTGGTGGAGGGCAGGCCCCGGGCCGGGGCCGGTCATCCAGTCTACGGGGCCGGTTTCCCTGCCCGCGGACCGCCGACGGGCCCGATGTTCCGGACACGGCCCCGGCGATCTTCCGCCAACCGCTGCCGACCGCCGCAGACCACTGCCGAGCGCTGCCGAGCGGCGGCGATGTCCGCCATGGGCCGCCCTTCCCAGGTTCCGCGCACCCATCCGCGGCCCGCTCCACGCCCCGCCCGCTCCACCTCCGGCCCGCCCACCGCACGGCACACCCACCGCGGCCCACCCCGCCGCACGGGCCGTCGGCCGCGCGGACCGTCGACCACACGGACCCTCGACGGCACGGACCGGCGGCCACTCGCACCGCTGTCCGCCCGGACCGCCGACCGCTCACACCTCTGACCATCCGGACCGCCGGCCGCTCGGACTATCGGCCGAACATACCGCCAAGGTGGCTCAAACCGCGTGTCCCACCCCGGGTTCCGCGCCCCCCGCGACCTACGTTGGTCGGGTGGAGCAACCCAGGATGCGCACGCCCCAGCCGCGTAGAGGCGCTCAGCAGGAGTCGGCCACCGTTCACCGCGCCGGGCAGCGGCCCCCCGGCGCCCCGGGGCCCGCCGGGCTGCGGCGGTTCGGGAAGCGGCTCCCCGGTCCCCGGCTCACCGGTCTCGGCTGTGGGCTGGCCTCGCTCGTCGTCATGATCGTCGGCGGGACGCTGGACGGGCTGCTGCTGGATGCCGCCGCGCTGCCCTACGGACTGCTGTTCCTGCTCACCAGCGCGCTCTGTGCCCTCTGGGTACGGCCGTCCGACCTGGTCGCGGCGCCGATCAGCGCGCCGATCGCGTTCGCGGCCGGACTCGTGCCGGTCAGCGGCGGCTCGGGCGGGTTCGGCAGCCAGGTGATGGCGGTGTTCACCCAGCTCGCGCTCCAGGCGGGCTGGCTCTACGGCGGGACGCTGACCGCGGTGCTCATCGTGGTGGTGCGCAAGGTCCTGCTGCTCGGCAGCCGCGCCCGTCGCACGGGGAGTACGCCGCGTACGCCGGGGGGCGGCCAGCCGACGGCCGAGCGCCCGCAGCCCGAGAGTGCCTGACCAGCCCCATTCCGGGGCTCCGCCGCCTCGGGCCCTCCCCTCCCGAGGGCAACGGAACCGAGGCCGAGGCCGGAACCGCCGTACCGCCCCTCCCCCTGCCTAGGACGGCCCCGAGCCCTGTGACGGACCTGAGCTCTACGACGGACCCGAGCCCTGTGACGGACCTGCTCTACGACGGGCCCGAGCCCTGTGACGGACTTGAGCCCCATGACGGCGAGCCCGAGCCCGCGCCACCATCCGTAGAACCGTCCGCCGCGGAGCCCGCCCCGGCGCCCGGGATCGGCCCCGCCTCCCCACCGACGCCCGGGCCCCCACCCGCACCCGGCCCTGCCCCCACCGATCCCCCCGCCAGCCCCACCCTCGGACCCTCACTCCCCCGCTGTTCGAAGGCCGCCATGGCGGCGCCGACGATGCCCGCGTTGTTCTGGAGCTCCGCGGGGACGATCTCGGCGCGGATGCCGTCGATCAGGGGGAGGAACTTGTCGGCCTTGCGGCTCACGCCGCCGCCGATGATGAACAGCCCGGGCGAGAACAGCATCTCCAGGTGCGCCAGGTACTTCCGGACCCGCCGCGCCCAGTGCGGCCAGCTGAGGTCCTCGTCCTCCTTCGCCTTGGTGGAGGCGCGCTTCTCCGCCTCGTGGCCGCTCAGCTCCAGGTGGCCGAGCTCGGTGTTGGGCACGAGCCGGCCGTCGGTGAAGACCGCGCTGCCGATACCGGTGCCGAACGTCAGCAGGATCACCGTCCCCGAGCGTCCCCGGCCCGCCCCGAAGGCCAGTTCGGCGGTGCCGGCGGCGTCGGCGTCGTTCAGGACGGTCACCGGCAGGCCGAGCCGGCCGGCGAGCAGGCCCTCGGCGTCCCGGTCCACCCAGCCCGCGTCGACGTTGGCGGCGGTGCGGGTGATGCCGCCGGTCACCACGCCGGGGAACGTCACCCCGACCGGCCCGGACCATCCGAAGTGGTCCACGACCTCCTTGACGCCCTCGGCCACCGCCTCCGGCGTCGCCGGGTGCGGGGTGAGCACCTTGTGCCGCGCTTCGGCCAGGTCGCCCTGGTAGAGGTCGACCGGGGCGCCCTTGATGCCCGATCCGCCGATGTCCACACCGAAAATGTGTCGCTGCATGAGGACAACGCTACGGGCAGCGACCGCGCGTCACTTCTCGGACGACGCGGATCGCTGCCCGTTCGCGGACATGCGCAGATTTCGCGGGCATGCGCAGATACCGACGGGCACCGGCGCCCGAAGACGGGGCCGGGGCCGAGGCCGGACAGTCCCGGACCGTCCGCCCGTCAGTCCTGGCCGTCAGTCCTGGGAGGGCTCCGGGCCCGCCGCGGCAGCGGCCTCGGCGCGCAGGTCGCGCCGCAGCTCCTTCGGCAGCGAGAAGGTCAGGCTCTCCTCCATCGGCTGCACGATCTCGACGTCGCCGTAACCGCGCTCCTTCAGCCACTCCAGCACGCCCTCGACCAGGACGTCCGGGACCGAGGCGCCGGAGGTCACACCGACCGTGCCGACGCCCTCCAGCCAGGCCTCGTCGATCTCCTCGGCGAAGTCCACCAGGTGACCGGCCTTGGCACCGGCGCCCAGCGCCACCTCGACCAGACGGACGGAGTTGGAGGAGTTCTTCGAGCCGACGACGATCACCAGGTCGGACTCGGCCGCGACCTGCTTGATGGCCACCTGCCGGTTCTGCGTGGCGTAGCAGATGTCGTCGCTGGGCGGGCTGATCAGCTGCGGGAAGCGGTCCTTGAGGGCGCCCACGGTCTCCATCGTCTCGTCGACGGAGAGCGTCGTCTGGGAGAGCCAGACGACCTTGGACTCGTCGCGGACCTCGACGTTCTTCACGTCGTCCGGGCCGTCGACCAGCGTGATGTGCTCGGGCGCCTCACCGCTGGTGCCGATGACCTCCTCGTGGCCCTCGTGGCCGATGAGGAGGATGTCGTAGTCGTCGTTGGCGAAGCGGACGGCTTCCTTGTGGACCTTGGTGACGAGCGGGCAGGTGGCGTCGATGGTGGCGAGCTTCCGCTGAGCGGCCTCGTCGTGCACCACCGGGGCGACGCCGTGCGCCGAGAAGATCACGATGGACCCCTCCGGCACCTCCTCCGTCTCCTCGACGAAGATCGCGCCCTTCTTCTCCAGGGTCTGCACCACGTACTTGTTGTGGACGATCTCCTTGCGCACATAGATGGGTGCGCCGTACTGCTCCAAGGCCTTCTCGACGGCGATCACGGCACGGTCCACGCCGGCGCAGTAGCCACGGGGGGCGGCGAGCAGGACCCGGCCGGTCTTGCGAGCAGCCTCTCCGCTGTGGGCGGTGGCGGGCGACGGGCTGGGCGTTGCAGTCATGCCCCCCATCGTAAGGCCGTGGGAGGTACGCGATGATCGCACCCGCCGCCGGGGCGGGCACCGGCCGGGGGCGGCGCGGGCCATGCCTGGTCAGGGCGTTCCGGAGCGGCCGCGCGGGGGTCCGTACGAGGGACCGGGCGGGTGTTCCGGGCGCGCGCTCGGTGTGTCTCCCGGACGCGCTCGCCGCCTACCCCGCTCACCGTCGTTCCCGCTGCCCCGGCCGTCGTTCCGCAGCCCGGACGAGCCGGTCACCCTCCCGCACGCCCTCGTTCCCGCGGCCCCGGACGCACCCGCCCCGGCCGGCTCCCCGGGTGCCCCCGGGGCGGCGGAAAGCGGATCACGCGGATCCGGGGGTTCTGTCGGCGCGGGCGGCTAGCCTGCGGGTATGGCTCTCAACACCTCGGCGGACGCACCCATCCCGGTGGGGCAGGTGTCCCGGCTGATCGGCGGGTGGATCGACCGGCTCGGCTCCGTCTGGGTCGAGGGGCAGATCACCCAGCTGTCCCGGCGGCCCGGGGCGGGGGTGGTGTTCCTGACGCTGCGCGACCCGTCGCACGACATCTCGCTGTCGGTCACCTGCTACCGCGTCGTCTTCGACCGGGTCGCCGACATCATCTCCGAGGGCGCGCGCGTGGTCGTGCACGCCAAGCCCGAGTGGTACGCCCCCCGCGGCCAGCTCTCGCTGCGTGCCACGGAGATCAAGCCCGTCGGGGTGGGCGAGCTGCTGGCCCGGCTGGAGCAGTTGAAGAAGTCGCTGGCGGCGGAGGGTCTGTTCGCCCTGGACCGCAAGCGGCCCCTGCCGTTCCTGCCGCAGCTCATCGGCCTGGTCTGCGGGCGGGCCTCGGCGGCGGAGCGGGACGTCCTGGAGAACGCCCGGCACCGCTGGCCCGCCGTCCGCTTCGAGGTGCGGAACGTGGCCGTGCAGGGCGTCCACGCCGTTCCCCAGGTGATCGGGGCGGTCGAGGAGCTGGACGCGCATCCGGACGTGGACGTGATCGTGGTGGCCCGGGGCGGCGGCAGCGTCGAGGACCTGCTGCCGTTCTCGGACGAACAGCTGATCCGGACGGTGTCCGCGTGCCGGACGCCGGTCGTCTCGGCGATCGGGCACGAGCCGGACACGCCCCTGCTCGACCTGGTCGCCGACCTGCGCGCCTCCACGCCCACGGACGCCGCGAAGAAGGTGGTGCCGGACGTCGGCGAGGAGCTGGTCCGGATCCGGCAGCTGCGGGAGCGGGCGCTGCGCACCGTCACCGGGCTGCTGGACCGGGAGGAGCGGGGCCTCGCCGCGGCTCGGCACCGCCCGTGCATGGAGCGGCCGCAGCGGATGGTGGAGGAGCGGGAGGAGCAGATCGACGCGCTGCTCGGCCGGAGCCGCCGCACGCTGGGGCATCTGCTGGACCGGGCCGACTCGGAGCTGTCCCACACCCGGGCGCGGGTGGTGGCGCTCTCCCCGGCCGCCACCCTGGAGCGGGGGTACGCGGTGCTCCAGCGGGCGGACGGCGCGGTCGTCCGGGACGCGGACGAGGTGTCGGCCGACGAGAAGCTGCGGGCCAGGGTGGCGGAGGGCGAGTTCTCGGTGCGGGTCACCCCGTGAAGCCCTCCCGCCACGCGGGCACCCGTGTGCCCGCCTCTCTCCGGGGCCCCGGAGGCCTCCCGGTCCCGCCGCCACAGCGCCGCAACTCTCCTGTCGTCTCCCCCCTCTAGGCTGGAGCCCATGACCACTACGGACGAGCAGTCCACCGGCTCGGCAGGCCCCGGCTCCGGTGGCGCCGGGAGCGACCCGGCCGGCGCCGGCTCGACGCCGGCCTACGAGCAGGCGCGCGACGAGCTGATCGAGGTCGTGCGCCGGCTGGAGGCGGGCGGATCCACGCTGGAGGAGTCCCTGGCCCTGTGGGAGCGGGGCGAGGAGCTGGCGAAGGTGTGCCGCCGGTGGCTGGACGGTGCGCGGGCCCGGCTGGACGCCGCTCTCGCCGAGTCGGAGGACGGCGCTCCCGGCGCCGGAACGGGCGACGAGGACCGACCCGCCCGATGACCTCACCCGTTCCGTTATCCCCGCGCGGCCCCCGGGCCACGTCCGTGGCGGAATCAGGCGGCTTCAGGGCCGCGTCCGTCGCGGCACCGCGCGGTCCCCCGACGGCCCCACGCCCGCATATCCCGGATCGGGACGAACCGGTGCGCACGTGACGTGCACCACGCCGCGCCGATTTAGTTGAAGTTTAATCTATCTTGATACGGTCGGCTCCGCTGCGGCCGAGCCCGCCACCCATGCACACGCGACAGAGAAGGTGCTCTCCGACATGACCCTCGCCCTCGACCCCGCCGCGCAGGACCTGCTGTTCCGTGAGGCCCGCACCGCCAACGCGTTCACCGAAGAGCCGGTGACCGACGAGCAGGTGCAGGCGATCTACGACCTGGTGAAGTACGCGCCGACCGCCTTCAACCAGTCGCCGCTGCGCGTCGTCCTGGTCCGCTCGCCCGAGGCCCGCGAGCGCCTCGTGCAGCACATGTCCGAGGGCAACCGGCCGAAGACGGCCGCGGCCCCGCTGGTGGCGGTGCTGGCCACGGACCACGAGTTCCACGAGGAGCTGCCGCGGCTGTTCCCGCCCTTCCCGCAGGCCAAGGACGTCTTCTTCAGCGAGCGCCCCGCCCGTGAGCAGGCCGGCTCCTTCAACGCCGCGCTGCAGGCGGGCTACTTCATCATCGGGGTCCGGGCGGCCGGTCTCGCCGCGGGCCCGATGACCGGGTACGACGCCGCCGCGGTCAACAAGGAGTTCTTCCCCGACGGCGACCACTCGGTGCTGGCCGTGGTGAACATAGGCCGTCCCGCCGAGGACGCCTTCCGCCCGCGCCTCCCGCGGCTGGACTACGACGAGGTCGTCACCACCGTCTGAGCCCGTCGGCGGCAGCCGGGAGCGGCCTCCGCCCCGGCTGCCGTCACCGGCTTCCCGGCCCGGCGGCGGATGCGGCCTCCGGGTTACGAGGAGGGTTTCGCCTCTGCCGGCTTCTCGGAGGAGGACTTCGTGGCGGACGGCTCAGCGGACGGCTTCGCGGAGGTCGTCTCGAGCGCGGCGGCCATCTGCCCCAGCCGCTCGAACGAGGCGGTGCCGGTGACCACGGTCGTCACCCCGCGCCCCTTGCGCACGAGGGCGTCGTACTTCGGCCCCTCGTAGCGCTCCCACGTCGTGTCGCCGACCTTCTGGGTGCGGTCGGTCTTCGTGGCCCGCCGGCTGACGGAGTCGATGAACTTCGCCGCCCGGCCGTTGCTCTGCTCCACCGCGACGTACTGGTTCGTCGGGTCCATGAAGCCCAGGTGCCAGACCGCGCCGTCGTCCCCGGCGCCGTTGTAGGTCACCGAGGTCGCACGCCAGGTCTTCGGCAGCCCCTGGGGCGCGGCGACCGGGTACGGCGCGGCCCGGCGTGCCGTGTCGAGCTCCACCCGGTAGCCGATCGGCTTCACCGGGTCCTGGGATTCGTCGTGCGGCACGAAGATATAGATGGACGCGACGACGACACCGATGACCGCCATCGACAGCACCATGTCCCGCACCGTCTGGGTTCCGCGCATACCTGCCACGCCCCCATCGTCCCCCATCGCCGGGCGGATCTTTCCGGCACCCCCCGCCGGCACCGGGGGCGCCCGCCCGCGGTGCCGCCGCCGTCATGGATCCCGGGCCGGGCCGGGGCCCCGACTCCCGTTGTCCGTAAGACAGTCAGGCGTTCCGCGCCTGTTCGGCGGGGCCCCCGGCGGTGCTCATGCGTGGGGCCCCCTGCTCACATTCGCGATGAACGGATAAAGTCACAGGCACCCTCTTATCCGGCCGTCGTCGTACACAGGAAGGTGCGCACCGATGACCGAGCACCACATGCCGTCCCCGCTCGAAGTGAGCCCGGAGGCCCCCGACCGCAACCTCGCCCTGGAGCTCGTCCGGGTCACGGAGGCCGCCGCGATGGCGGCGGGCCGGTGGGTCGGCCGCGGCGACAAGATCGGCGCCGACGGCGCCGCCGTGAAGGCCATGCGGACCCTGGTCTCGACCGTTTCGATGAACGGCGTCGTCGTCATCGGAGAGGGCGAGAAGGACGAGGCCCCGATGCTCTTCAACGGAGAGCGGATCGGCGACGGCACCGGTGCGGAGTGCGACGTCGCCGTGGACCCCATCGACGGGACCACGCTCGCCGCCAAGGGCATGACCAACGCGCTCTCCGTGCTGGCGGTGGCCGACCGCGGCACGATGTTCGACCCGTCCGCGGTCTTCTACATGGAGAAGCTGGCCACCGGCCCGGAGGCCGCCGGGGTGGTGGACATCGGCGCGCCCGTCGCCGAGAACATCCGCCGGGTCGCCAAGGCCAAGCACTCCGCCCCGGAGGACGTGACCGTCGTCATCCTCGACCGCCCCCGCCACGAGGGCATCGTCAAGGAGATCCGCGAGGCCGGGGCCCGGATCAAGTTCATCTCGGACGGCGATGTCGCCGGCGCCATCATGGCCGCCACCGAGGGCACCGGAGTCGATCTGCTGCTGGGCATCGGCGGCACCCCCGAGGGCATCATCACCGCCTGCGCGATGAAGTGCCTCGGCGGCACCATCCAGGGCCGGCTGTGGCCCAAGGACGAGGAGGAGCGCCGGCGCGCCATCGACGCGGGCCACGACCTCGGCAAGGTGCTCACCAACGACGACCTGGTCTGGGGCGAGAACGTCTTCTTCGTGGCGACCGGCATCACGGACGGCGAGCTGCTGCGGGGAGTGCGCTACCGCTCGGACAACGCGCTCACCCAGTCGCTGGTGATGCGCTCGCGGTCGGGCACGATCCGCCAGATCGACTCGCGGCACCGGCTGTCGAAGCTGCGCGCCTACAGCGCCGTGGACTTCGACCGGCCGCGCTGACCCCGCAACGCCGACCCCGCCGCACCGACACCGCCGCGCCGCCCCCGCCGCCGATTCCGACGCGCCGGTTCCGGCGCAGCGATTCCACCCGCGGCGGGCGGCCCGCCGGGCGCACGGTCCGCACACGCCAGGGGCGCCCCCATCACTGGGGGCGCCCCTGGCGTGTGTGGTTCAGCCTGCGGCGGCGATCTGCGAGACGGCCGAGCGGGCCGCCTTCTGCAGCTCCACGTCCCGCCGCCGGCGGCGGGCCAGCACCACCCGGCGCTCGGCCGCGGTGAGACCGCCCCACACGCCGTACGGCTCCGGCTGGAGGAGTGCGTGTTCGCGGCACTCGACCATGACGGGGCACCGGGCGCAGACCCGCTTCGCGGCCTCCTCCCGGGACAGCCGCGACGCTGTCGGTTCCTTCGAGGGGGCGAAGAACAATCCCGCTTCGTCGCGACGGCACACCGCCTCCGAGTGCCAGGGGCCTGCCTGCTCCCGAGCCGGAGTGCGCTGCGGCGGGGCGGCGGGGGCCTGCAGGGGCTGATGCGGCGGTTGCAGCACGGTCTACTCCTGACGACGGCTTCGCTGAAGAGTCACCCTTGCCCGTCTCCCAGGCGCACGACCGATGGCACCCCCATGCCGTACGAGAGACGATGCAGCAGTCCCTACCCGCTGTGCGCACGCCTATTCACACCGTGGCAGTTTGCTAGTCACCGAGTTCTTTACGGGGGCGTTCCCGGAGGTTCTTGAGGCGTTTGCCCCGTTTCGCCTTGGCGTCCACTCCGCCGAAGGCCGCGAAGCCGGTGACGACGACAACGGGGGCGTCGGGGTCGGGGGCCTCGTTGGTCCGGACGTCGAACCCGCCGAAGATGCCGGGGCCCGCGCCGCGCAGCGAGACGTTCTCCGGCACCCGGACCTCCACCCCGCCGAAGAGCGCGACGGCCCGGATGACGATCTCCTGTTGCTCGAAGACCGCCTCGGTGAGGTCGATCTCGACCCCGCCGAAGCAGGCGAAGGCGCGAGTCAGGCGCCCCACCCGCCAGCGCCCCCGGCGCGAGGCGCCGCCGAAGACCGCGACCAGGTTCTCGGCGGCGCCGTCGGTCGGGGAGTGCGGCGGCGCCGGGTGCCGCGGAGCGGCGGGGACCGCGGGCAGATCCCGTACCAGGGGCTCCAGTTCGGCCACCCTCCGGGCCCGGTAGACGCCGTCGATCCGCTCGGAGTGTTCCTCCGGGGTCAGCCGGCCCTCCGCCAGTGCTTCGCGGAGGATGTCGGCGATCCGGTCGCGGTCCGCGTCCGACGCGCGCAGGCCGCCCTCCGCGACCGGTGCGCCGGACCCGGCAGCGGGCCGGTCCGCCTCGGCGGCGGGCTTGCTCAGCGGTACCGGCGGCTGCCCGGGATCCGGTTCGGGGCGCACACCGGTGAGTTCGGTCCGCTGCGGGTCCGGGGGCCCGGGAGTGACACCCGGGCGAGAAGAGGCTGCATCCACCCCGTCAGCGTAGCGAAACGCGATAGATCGCGACCAGTGTCCGGTCCGCCATACTGCGGGCGGACCCCTCCCGTGGTGACGGATTCCGCGGGGGACGGATCCCCCGGGTGACTGAGCCTTACCTCACCACCCCGGCGCCTCCGCCGCGTTCTACCCTTGTCCGGCTGGCCCGGCTCCGGCCGGGAGGTGTCCGCAGGAAGATGTCAGCGCAGCCGTCTGCCGAGTGAGGAAACGACCCCGATGCCCGAGTTCGCCTATACCGATCTGCTCCCGCTGGGCGAGGACACCACCCCGTACCGGCTGGTGACCTCCGAGGGCGTCAGCACCTTCGAGGCCGACGGACGCACGTTCCTCAAGGTCGAGCCGGAGGCCCTGCGCACCCTGGCGGCCGAGGCGATGAAGGACATCTCGCACTACCTGCGGCCCGCCCACCTCGCGCAGCTGCGCCGCATCCTGGACGACCCCGAGGCGTCCGGGAACGACAAGTTCGTGGCGCTGGACCTGCTGAAGAACGCGAACATCGCGGCGGCGGGCGTGCTCCCGATGTGCCAGGACACCGGCACCGCGATCGTCATGGGCAAGCGCGGGCAGAACGTGCTGACCTCCGGCGGCGACGAGGAGGCCCTCTCCCGCGGCGTCTACGACGCGTACACCGAGCTGAACCTGCGCTACTCGCAGATGGCCCCGCTCACCATGTGGGACGAGAAGAACACCGGCTCGAACCTCCCGGCCCAGATCGAGCTGTACGCGACCGACGGCGGCGCGTACAAGTTCCTCTTCATGGCCAAGGGCGGCGGCTCGGCCAACAAGTCCTTCCTCTTCCAGGAGACGAAGGCGGTGCTCAACGAGGCGTCGATGATGTCCTTCCTGGAGCAGAAGATCCGCTCGCTGGGCACCTCCGCCTGCCCGCCCTACCACCTGGCGATCGTGGTCGGCGGCACCTCCGCCGAGTACGCGCTGAAGACCGCGAAGTACGCCTCCGCGCACTACCTCGACGAGCTGCCGGCCGAGGGGTCGCCGACCGGGCACGGCTTCCGTGACCGGGAGCTGGAGGAGAAGGTCTTCGAGCTGACGCAGAAGATCGGCATCGGCGCGCAGTTCGGCGGCAAGTACTTCTGCCACGACGTCCGCGTCGTGCGGCTGCCGCGGCACGGCGCGTCCTGCCCGGTGGCGATCGCCGTGTCCTGCTCGGCCGACCGGCAGGCCGTCGCGAAGATCACCGCCGAGGGCGTCTTCCTGGAGCAGCTGGAGAAGGACCCGGCGACGTACCTGCCGGAGACCACCGACGAGGAGCTGACCGAGGGCGCGGGCGCGGACCTCGACGCGATCGCCGTCGATCTGAACCGGCCGATGGACGAGGTCCTCGCCGAGCTGACCCGGCACCCGGTCAAGACCCGGCTGTCGCTGACCGGCACCCTCGTCGTCGCCCGGGACATCGCGCACGCGAAGATCAAGGAGCGGCTGGACGCGGGTGAGGAGATGCCCGAGTACCTGCGGAACCACCCGGTCTACTACGCGGGCCCGGCCAAGACCCCCGAGGGCTACGCCTCCGGCTCCTTCGGCCCGACGACGGCGGGCCGGATGGACGCCTACGTCGAGCAGTTCCAGGCGGCCGGCGGCTCGAAGGTGATGCTCGCCAAGGGCAACCGCTCCCAGCAGGTCACCGACGCCTGCAAGGCGCACGGCGGCTTCTACCTCGGCTCGATCGGCGGCCCGGCGGCCCGCCTGGCCCAGGACTGCATCAAGAAGGTGGAGGTCCTGGAGTACGAGGAGCTGGGCATGGAGGCGGTCTGGCGGATCGAGGTCGAGGACTTCCCGGCCTTCATCGTCGTCGACGACAAGGGCAACGACTTCTTCCAGGACCCCTCGCCCGCCCAGCCGTTCGTGACCAGCATCCCGGTGCGGGCCCCTGGCCTCGCCTGAGTCATCCCCGCACAGCCCCACAGAGCCCTCGGCGCACGCCGGGGGCTCTGTCGTTGCCCGTGAGTCAGACGGCCCCGCACAGGCTTGCCCAGAGCGCCGCCGAGGCCACCGTTTACCCGACCACGCGAATATTGGCGTTGCCGCATGGACGGGGGTGCCGGCCCCTCGTACCGTCGTAGCCACCAGGCCCCAACAGGGGTTACCGCAAGGGGGTTTCAGCATGGCGCGCGAGGAACTGACCCGACTCACCGGCAACGGAAGCGGCACTTGCGGCAAGGATGACTGCCCGAACGTCTACCGCACCGCCAACGGCTCATTCGTCGTCCAGGGCGACCTTTCCCAGGCGTTCACGCCGCCCGAGGGAGAAGGACTTGTGGAGATCCCCGAGAGCGTGCTGAGGGAGGCCGTTCGTGTTCTTGGCTGGTGAGAAGTGGGCCACGCGGTTCGAGGGCTTCCAGCAGGAAGCGTGGAGACTCGAGACCCTGCCCCAATACCTCATGCCGCAGGAGGAAGACGAGTTCGAGGCGTTCAAAGCGGGGGCCCGAATCGACCCCCACGCCGTATCGAATGAGTACACCGACCGACTGCGCCGACAAGCCGCAGAAGGGCGCACTCAGGGGCGCGTGCACATCGTGACGCGGCCACTAACGGACTACCTGCAATTCGAGTTCGCCCAGTATTACGCGCCCCACGCGTTGGCGGGTGAGCAGATCCGCATTCTCGACGTGACCGACCGAGATAATCCGCTGGCCGGCGTTCAGGACTTCTGGATGTTCGACCGTGCCGAAGTGGTGCTGATGAATTACCGCCCGAATGGGCAGCAGATAAACCGCGAAGTCTACGAAGGGGATGTAGCCCGATTCATCGAATACCAGCGGATTGCGGTAACTGAGTCGGTGCCCTTTGAGGAGTACGTGAAGGGCCTTGACGCTTGAGCCCGAGAGGCTGGGTAAGTCCAGGTCTGACCTAGCCGAAGCACTGAGAACCCAGCGCAAGCGAGCCGGTAAAACCCAAACCTGGCTCGCTCGCCACTGCAACATGTCTCAAACCAAGGTAAGCAACATCGAGGGCGGCAAGCTCACGCCCTCCCTTGTCGACGTCGAAGTGATTCTTGAAGCACTCGGAACCGACAGCCCCGTCGCTTCCGAAATCTTGGCGGTAGCAAGAACAGCCAACACGGAATGGCAAGACCACTGGTCCTCTCGCCGCAGGGGTTTGGACAAGAAACAGAACGAGTTGGCGACGCTCGAATCAGTCTCGACAGAGGTCCGATTCTTCCTGCTGTCGATGGTGACCGGACTGCTGGCCACGCCTGAATATGTGCGCGCCAGCATCGCCGACGTTCCCGGCGACCAGTCGAAGACCATTGCTAAGAAGCTGGAACGACAGCAGGTGCTTTATGACTCCTCGAAGTCGTTCACGTTCATTCTCACCGAGCAGGCGGTGAGGTGGCCGCTACTTCCCCCGATGGCCATGGCTATGCAGCTCGACAGACTCGCGTCCGTATCCCGTATTCCGAATGTGCAGCTAGGCGTGATCCCCTTGGGTGGACACATCCGGGAAAGGCCACTGAGCACATTCACGGTCTACGACCGCCGGCTAGCCACTGTGGAAACCGGCACGGGGGCATTGATCTTGCGCGACCACAGAGACGTCACGGCGTACCTCAGGGACTTCGAGGCATACGAGCGGTTCGCAATGTTTGGCGATGACTGCCGGGAGCTCTTGGCCGAGTGGTCCATGAACTTTACCCGACAACGCCAATAAAGCGTCTATCCCTGACCGCTTCCCGGCATCATTGCTTGCCACCGAGCAGCCGAGCCGGGGAGGCCAATATCGATGAGCGACAACACGATGATGACACCGCCTGTCCATCTGTCGCTCCCTCCCAGCCCGCCGAAGCCAACCGAAGGATGCGCGGTTTGTGCCGCGCTGGCCAAGCAGCGCGCAGAGGCCGAGGCCAGGGGGAACTTTTCAGCGGCGGCGGATTGCAACGTCGAGCTGCGAAATTGCCCGCACCGGAGGGCCACCGACCGGAAAAACGCATGACCGCTACCAAGGCGCCTCAGAAGCGAGCAGGCAAAACCATTCGACGTAGGAGCGCCCCGCAGGCCGCTGACAGGCCGCAGGCCGTCCCTCCGACCTACTGCGGTGTCTGCACGGACCACAAGCGCATTTGGTGCCCGGACTGCTACGGATTCGAAGGCTGCACTACGTGCCGCTTCACATTCAAGGTGCCGTGCCCGCACTGTGCGGGCGGGACATTGGAACCGATCAGATGGTGAAGCGATTCCTCGACCGCACTGCGTGGCCATCCTTCGTTCTCCTGATTGCCGCGTCCTGCGGACTGATCATCACGCTTGCCGCGACGCACAACCTATGAACTCCCGCCCCGGTTGGCGGAAACCCCGGAGAGGTCGAGCGGGCCGGGGCGGGTTGCATGACGGTGCGGGGACCGTTTCCCCGCTCGTTCGGCGAAGGGATCAAGCACCATGAGCGGAACCCCCGAATTCGAGTTCGTCAAGACGGCCGCGTGCCGTGACAAGAAGGTGGGCAACTGCCCCGAGGTGGCAACCAACGTGCCGGGGGTCGTCGCCTTGCGCGAGAGCACCAGGCCCGACAGCATCGTCACCATGACCGCCTCCGACTGGGCGACGCTCACCGACGCGGTCAAGGCCGGTGAGTTCGATCTGAGCGCCTGAGAGAAGGCCCCATGCCGCAGTGCCCCCGCTGCTCCGACGAGAGCCCCACGGACCCTGAGAGCGGAGTTCCCTGGTGTGCTCGGTGTGGGGCGTTCTTCGGTCTCTCGCTCCCCGGTTGCCGGGGTCTGTGGTGGTGGCGTCAAGCGGCCACGCGCAACCCTGTAGCGCCGCGCGAGCACTGAGAGCGGCCCCGTCCGTCTGCTATTCCCCCGTGGCAGATGGGCGGGGCTTCCGCACGCCGTTGTGCGGAAACGCGGTTCCGCGGATCGATGGAGATTTCCAAGAAGTCTTGGCAACGTTCAGAAAGTAAGAGACGCCTTGACGGGTGTGGGATCATGAAAAGTGATGTGGAGCGACTGTCCACCCTGGCAGTCGAATATCGAGATATCGGATGCAGCGTAATTGAAGTGGCTGAGCTCATGGTGGAGAAGCACTCTCGCCTGCGCGACAGCCCTATGACCTTGGCGAAGATCCTTCGGTTCGCCTTCCCGGCCTCCGTGAAAGAACTCCATTTCATCAACGCATGGATACTCGGTGAAATTTCGAGAGAAGCGCTGGAGGAAAGAATTTCGGACGGCTGATCCGCGAACGCTGTGAGATTTCGTTGATCACTCGGCACACTTTGACGCCGGTCCGACGAATCACAGCAGTGTCGCGCATGATCGCCCGGTTCCTCTCAGCGTCGAGGCGCGGACAGGCCGTCCCGTCGCCCGTCCCGCCGTTCGTGTCCCTCCATCGCGGCGCGTCAGGCGTAGCGGCAGCGGAATCAGCGGCGAGACTCCAGCACTCACGGTGGGTGACCGGACTTCGCCGCATGTCCCTCCGAGTCGCGTGTCACTCCGAGTGGTAGGACGCTCCACGAGGCATGGGCAGCCCGCGGCCGGGCCGTGGGATGGTGGCCGTGTGACGCTCGAGGACCTGGTCCGGCTGCGGCGGGCCCGTGACCGGATGGACCGCGACTACGCGATGCCGCTCGACGTTCCGGCGCTGGCGCGCGAGGCGCTCATGTCGCCGGGCCACTTCTCCCGCAGTTTCCGCGCCGCCTACGGGGAGACGCCCTACGGCTATCTGATGACGCGCCGGATCGAGCGGGCCAAGGCGCTGCTGCGGCGGGGCGATCTGTCGGTGACCGAGGTCTGCTGCGCGGTCGGCTGCACCTCGCTGGGGTCGTTCAGTTCGCGCTTCACCGAGCTGGTCGGCGAGAGCCCGAGCGCGTACCGGGCCCGGAGCCATGAGGACGGCGCCGCCGTCCCGGCCTGCATCGCGAAGATCCGCACGCGACCGGTCAGGAACGGAGAAGCGGAAGCGGCTCCCCGCCCGTAGCGTGAAACGCATGGACATCACGCTCTCGCAGTGCTTCATCGCCGTCGACGACCACGACAAGGCGCTCGCCTTCTACCGGGACGTGCTCGGTCTGGAGGTGCGCAACGACGTCGGCTTCGAGGGGATGCGCTGGGTGACCGTCGGCGCTCCGTCGCAGCCCGGTGTCGGCATCGTCCTCGAACCGCCGCTCGCGGACCCGGGCGCCTCGCCCGCCGACCGGCAGGCCATGGCGGAGCTGCTGGCCAAGGGCCTGCTGCGGGGTGTCATCTTCACGACCGACGACGTCGACGCCACCTTCGAGCGCATCCGCGCCGCGGGGGGCGAGGTGCTCCAGGAGCCGGTCGACCAGCCCTACGGCGTCCGCGACTGCGCCTTCCGCGACCCGTCGGGCAACATGCTGCGCTTCAACCAGGTACGCGGGCAGTGACCTCCGGCCCCGCGCACCGGGCGCTGCCCCGCCGCAGCGGCGCCCGGTCACCGCTGCGGGGCCGTCTTTCGTCGTCGGCGGCGACCGCGGGCCCGGACGGCCCCGCCGGAGAGATGGAGACAGCATGAGCAGGGCCCCGAGGGCGAAGGCGCAGCCGGCCGCGGCGCACGCCGCCGACCGCCACGCACTCATCCGTGTGCACGGCGCGCGTGAGAACAACCTCCAGGACGTGAGCATCGAGATCCCGAAGCGCCGGCTCACGGTGTTCACCGGCGTCTCCGGCTCGGGCAAGAGCTCGCTGGTGTTCGACACCATCGCCGCGGAGTCGCAACGGCTGATCAACGAGACCTACAGCGCCTTCGTCCAGGGCTTCATGCCTACGGCGGCCCGGCCCGAGGTCGACGTGCTCGACGGGCTGACCACCGCGATCATCGTCGACCAGCAGCGGATGGGCGCCGATCCCCGCTCCACGGTCGGCACCGCCACCGACGCCAACGCGATGCTGCGGATCCTCTTCAGCCGGCTCGGGAAGCCGCACATCGGCCCGCCCGGCGCGTACGCCTTCAACGTCCCCTCGGTCAGGGCGAGCGGCGCGATCACCGTCGAGCGCGGCGCCCGGAAGGCCGTGAAGGCGACGTTCAGCCGCACCGGCGGCATGTGCCCGCGCTGCGAGGGCCGCGGCGCGGTCTCCGACATCGACCTCACCCAGCTCTACGACGACTCCAAGTCGCTCGCCGAGGGCGCGTTCACCATCCCCGGCTGGAAGTCGGACAGCTTCTGGACCGTGCGGCTCTACGCGGAGTCGGGCTTCCTCGACCCGGACAAGCCGATCCGCAAGTACACCAAGCGGGAGATGCAGGACTTCCTGTACCGGGAGCCGACCAAGGTGAAGGTCGAGGGCGTGAACCTCACCTACGAGGGGCTGATCCCCAAGATCCAGAAGTCGTTCCTGTCCAAGGACAAGGAGGCCATGCAGCCGCACATCCGGGCGTTCGTGGAGCGGGCGGTCACCTTCGCCACGTGCCCCGAGTGCGACGGCACCCGGCTCACCGAGGGCGCCCGGTCCTCGAAGATCAAGAAGATCAGCATCGCCGACGCCTGCGCGATGGAGATCAGGGACCTGGCCGAGTGGGTCCGCGGCCTGCGCGAGCCCGCGTCGGGCACGGCGAAGGCGTACGCCTCGGTGGCCCCGCTGCTCACCGCGCTGCAGCAGAGCCTCGACTCGTTCGTGGAGATCGGCCTCGGCTATCTCGCGCTCGACCGGGCGTCGGGCACGCTGTCCGGCGGCGAGGCGCAACGCGTCAAGATGATCCGCCACCTCGGCTCCTCGCTCACCGACGTCACCTACGTCTTCGACGAGCCCACCTCGGGCCTGCACCCGCACGACGTCCAGCGGATGAACGACCTGCTGCTGCGGCTGCGGGACAAGGGCAACACGGTGCTCGTCGTGGAGCACGAGCCGGAGGTGATCGCGATCGCCGACCACGTCGTCGACCTCGGGCCCGGCGCCGGTTCGGCGGGCGGCACCGTCTGCTTCGAGGGCACCGTCGAGGGGCTGCGGAAGGGCGGGACCATCACCGGCCGCCACTTCGACGACCGGTCCTCCGTCAAGGAGACGGTCCGGAAGCCCACCGGCACGCTGGCGGTCCGCGGCGCGAGCACGAACAACCTGCGCGGCGTCGACGTCGACATCCCGCTCGGGGTGCTCACGGTCGTCACCGGCGTCGCCGGCTCCGGCAAGAGCTCGCTGGTGCACGGGGCGCTTCCCGGGCAGGCGGGCGCGGCCGGTTCGGAGGTGGTGGCGATCGACCAGAGCCCGATCCGCGGCTCGCGGCGGAGCAACCCGGCGACGTACAGCGGGCTGCTCGACCCGGTGCGCAAGGCGTTCGCCAAGGCCAACGGCGTGAAGCCGGCGCTGTTCAGCGCCAACTCCGAGGGCGCCTGCCCCACCTGCAACGGCGTCGGTGTCATCTTCACCGACCTGGCGATGATGGCCGGCGTCTCCGCCCCCTGCGAGGACTGCGAGGGGAAGCGGTACCAGGCGCCGGTGCTGCAGTACCGCCTCGGCGGCCGGGACATCAGCGAGGTGCTGGAGATGTCGGTGGCCGAGGCCGAGGAGTTCTTCGGCTCCGGCGAGGCGCACACCCCGGCCGCCCACCGGGTCCTGAACCGGCTCGCCGACGTCGGGCTCGGCTATCTCAAGCTCGGCCAGCCGCTCACCACGCTGTCCGGCGGCGAGCGGCAGCGGCTCAAGCTGGCCACCCTTCCCCAGCCCTCGGCCGGAGGGAGCTCGCGGGCCGGGAAGGACGGTGTCTACGTCCTGGACGAGCCGACCGCCGGCCTGCACCTCGCCGATGTCGAGCAGCTCCTCGGGCTGCTCGACCGGCTCGTCGACTCCGGCCGGACGGTGATCGTCGTCGAGCACCACCAGGCGGTCATGGCGCACGCCGACTGGATCGTCGACCTCGGCCCCGGCGCCGGCCACGACGGCGGCCGGATCGTCTTCGAGGGCACCCCCGCCGACCTCGTCGCGGCCCGCTCCACCCTCACCGGCGAGCACCTGGCGGCCTACGTCGGCGGCTGACCGTCCGCCGGCGTCCGGTGGAGGGCGGCGGACGGCCCGCCCGGACGGTCCGTCAGGTCCTGGCGGGCCACGGGGGCGGGGGCTGCGCGCAGCGAGGGCGTGGGGCGTACGCCGGGGCGGGGGCGTGGGGCGTACGCCGGGGCCGGGCGGCCCGGCGCCACCGGCCGGTCGGCCCAGCCGGTCGGCCCAGCCGGTCAGCCCCGCCGCTCGGCCCCGCCGGTCAGCCCGTCCCGGAGAGCGCCGCGGCGAAGTCACCCCGCGCCTGGGTGACGCCGCTGCAGCGCACGGCCGGCTTGTCGGTGGCGGCGGCGCAGGGCCGGTCCCGCTCCGCGGACCACATGGACAGCCGGCCGACGCCCTTGTCCGCGGCGAAGCGGGCCAGCGCGGCGGCGTCGCGGACGGTGAAGACCTCGCCGGGGACGTCGTTGAGCCCGATCATCGGCGTCACCGCGAGGACCTTCCAGGCCCCGGCCGGCGACAGTCCGAGCGCCTGCCGGAGCTGGCCGTGGGCGGCGGTGGCGGCCCGGACGGCGTAGGCGCCCATGTCGCCGGTGTGAGCCGCGCCGTAGTTCATCGCCATGACGTTGACGGCCGACACGGTCACTCCCCGCGCCTTCGCCTCCTTCAGCAGCGCGAGGCCCGGGGCGGTGAGCCCGGAGGGCATCGCGGGCAGGGTGAAGGAGACCTCCAGGCTCGGCCGGGAGCGCTGGAGCAGGGCGGCCGCCCGGGCCCGGCGGGTGGACGCCGCGGTGTCGGCGAGGGTGGCGCCCTCGATGTCGAAGTCGATCCGGGTGAGCCGGTAACGGTCGATCACCGTGCCGTAGGCGGCGGCGAGTTCGGTCGCGTTCCGGCAGACCCGGGCCGGTTCGGTGCCCTCGGCGCCGCCGAAGGAGACCCGTACGTCCCCGCCGGCCTTGCGCAGGGCGGCGATCCGGCGCTCCAGCGCACGGTCGTCGAGCGCGGTCCCGCCGTCCCACCGCGGGGCGCAGCCGCGTCCGGCGACGACGAAGGCCAGGGTGAACTCGTCGATGCCGCGCGGCACGGCGGCGGCCATGTCGTAGGTCCGGGCGGCCCAGGCGCTGAGGTAGGGCGTGACGCGGACGTGCCGGCCGGCGGACGGGCCGGACGCGGACCGGTCCTCCGCCGGGCCGGAGCCGCCCACCCATACCGCGGCGGCGGCGCAGCCCATGGTCAGCGCCACCGCGCCGACGAATCCGCCGAGGCGGGAGCGGTGTCCGCTCATCCCGCACGCTCCTCGTTCCGGCCCGGGACCCGGTTCCGGGCCCGGAGCGCGTTCCCGTGATCGGGCTCGTTCCGGTGGTGGGGCCCGTTCCGGCCGGGCGAGGCGTTCCGTGGCGATTCCAGCATGCCGGACAAACTTCCATACCTGACTGAGTGCCATGAACCATGACACACCAGGCTTTTGACAGATATACTAAGATTGTCTGCATTAATCTCGGGTCATGGATCTTGAGGCTGACGTGGTCGAGCGCGTGCCGTCGCGCACGCTCCTGTCGTGCGGGGGCGAGGAGAGGCCCGTCTTCGTGGACTCCACCGGCCGCCGGGCGCGTACGCTCCGGCATGCCGGTCTGGTCGCGGACCTCGTGCTGCTCGGATATCTGGGGACGGTGGTCCTGGGGCTGGCGGGCGGCACTCCACTCGCCCCCGGGCGGCCCCCCGGCAAGGAGTCCGTGCCGGCCGCGGCCGCCGCCCCGCTGGGTGAGCGCCTCCCGGGCGGACCGGCCACCCGCGCCGGCGGCGGACCGGTCCCGGTCATCGGCACCACCCTCTCGGCCCAGGGCCGCGTCCGACCGCAGCTGCCGTGAACCGCTGGAAGCCGCTGGTGCTGCCGCGGCCACGCCGTCCCGTCCGCACCCCGCGCGACGACGCCCCGGCCGCCCCGCGCGGTCCACGCCTGCCGGTCCGGACCATCGCCGCCGTCCGCCGCGCCGCGCCCCGTCCCCGGCTGGTGCTCTCCCTGGTGGCCCTGGTCTCGGTGGTCTGCGTCCTGCTGCTGGACGGCTTTCTGCGGGCGAAGCCCGACGACCACTGCCCGGCGCACACCCCGGGCTACGCGGGCAGCGTCCCCGAGGAGGTGCGCACCGGCGGCCCGGTGCTGACCTTCCGCGACGGCGAGGCCACGAGTCACACCCCGCCGTCCCGGACCGTCGCGCTCACCTTCGACGACGGCCCGGACCCGCGGTGGACCCCGAAGGTCCTGGACATCCTGCGGGAACACCGGGTGCCCGCGACCTTCTTCGTCGTCGGCCGGCAGGCGGTCCGGTACCCGGGGCTGATCCGGCGGATGCGGGCGGCGGGCAGTGAGATCGGGCTGCACACCTTCTCCCACCCCGACCTGGGGAACCAGGACGTGGCCGGCGTCGACCGGGAAGTCGCCCGGACCCAGCTGGCCCTGGCGGGCGCCGCGGGCATCTCCAGCTCCCTGTTCCGGGCCCCGTACACCGCGCACGTCTCGGGGCTCGACGACCGCGCCTGGCGGGTGCAGCAACACCTGGGCGCGCAGGGCTACATGAGCGCGTTCGTGGACCGGAACAGCCTGGACCGGCGCGGCCCCGCGGTGCCGCAGATCGTCCGCAACGCCACCCCGCCGGAGGGCCGGGGCGCCGTGGTCCTCTTCCACGACGCGGGCGGCAACCGGTCCCGGACCCTCGCGGCGCTGGACCGGTACATCGAGCGGATGAAGGCGCGCCACTACACCTTCACCACCGTCACCCGGGCGGTGGGCGCCCCGAGCGCCAACCGGCCGGCGTCCGGGATCCGGCTGTGGCACGGGCGGGCGCTGGTCCTGGCCGCGGCGCTCGGCCGGCTCGCACTGCCGGGCCTGGCCGCCCTGCTGGTGGTGGTCGGTGCGGCCATGGTCGGCAGGATCGTGCTGATGACGGTGTTCGCCCGGCGGCACCACCGCATCCGCAACGGGGAGCGGTTCTCCTGGGGGCCGCCGGTGGACGGGCCGGTGACCGTGGTCGTGCCCGCGTACAACGAGAAGGAGTGCATCGCCCACACGGTGAACTCGCTGGCCGCGAGCACCGTTCCGATCGAGATCCTGGTGGTGGACGACGGCTCCACGGACGGCACCGCCGACCTCGCGGAGGCGCTGGACCTGCCGAACGTACGGGTGCTGCGGCAGCCGAACACGGGCAAGCCCGCCGCGCTCAACCGCGGCATCGCCGAGGCCCGGTCCGACATCGTGGTGATGATGGACGGAGACACCGTCTTCGAGCCGGAGACCGTGCGGGAGCTCGTCCGGCCCTTCGCCGACCCCTCGGTCGGCGCCGTCGCGGGCAACGCCAAGGTCGGCAACCGGCGGAAGGCCATCGGCGCCTGGCAGCACATCGAGTACGTGATGGGGTTCAACCTCGACCGGCGGATGTACGACCTGCTGGGCTGCATGCCGACGATCCCGGGGGCGATCGGCGCGTTCCGCCGCCGGGCGCTGCTGGACGTCGGCGGGATGAGCGCGGACACCCTCGCCGAGGACACGGACGTCACCATCGCCCTGCACCGGGCCGGCTGGCGGATCGTCTACCAGGAGCACGCCCGCGCCTGGACCGAGGCGCCCGGCTCCGTCGGCCAGCTCTGGCGGCAGCGCTACCGCTGGAGCTACGGCACCATGCAGGCGCTGTGGAAGCACCGCTGGGCGGTGCTCGACCGGGGGCCCTCGGGGCGCTTCGGCCGGATCGGGCTGCCGCTGGTGGCGCTCTTCCAGATCCTCACCCCGGCGTGCGCGCCGCTGATCGACCTCTTCACGCTGTACGGCGCGCTGTTCGGGGACCCGCTGGCCGCGCTGTCGCTGTGGTGCGCGCTGCTGCTGGTGCAACTGGCCAGCGCGGCGTACGCGTTCCGGCTGGACCGGGAGCCGCTGCGGTGCCTGGTGATGCTGCCGCTCCAGCAGATCGCGTACCGGCAGCTGATGTACCTGGTCCTGATCCACTCCTGTGTCACCGCCGCCACCGGCACCCGGCTGCCCTGGCACAAGCTCCGGCGCACCGGGGAGGTGAGCACGCCCCTGGCGACGGAGGCCGTGCGGTGACGCTTCGCGCCCCCGGGGCGGCGCACCGCCCGTGGACAGGCGTACGGAACGGGCGCGGCGGGTGTGCCTCGGCATCTGCCTGCGGCCCGGCCGCGAACCGCCGCCACGGCGCACCGCCCCCGCGGGTCCGGGGACCCGCGGGGGCGGTGGCAGGACGGGGGCAGTGGCACGACGGGGCACGCCCCCGTCAGCGCGTCGGGCGCGCCGCTGACGGGGGAAGGGCTGCCGGACGCGGCACGGTCAGGCGAAACGCTGCGCCGACGAGCCGTCGCACTTCCGCAGCCGCACCAGCTCCCGCGGACCCGCGAGCGCCAGGCACAGCTCCCGCGCCGCCGACGGCCGGAGCGTGTCGCCGTCCCGGACGAAGCGCTGGTTGGTGCCGCCGTGGCAGTTCCACAGCGTCGGCGACACGCCGTCGGCGTACCGGCCGCCCGGCACGTCCAGACAGCGGTCGTGGGTCAGCCCCACGTGCAGGGAGCCCCGCTGCTCGTCGTACCACCAGCTCTGGTTGCGGCCGTTGTGGCAGTCCCAGCCGCCCACCGCGGTGCCGTTGCGGCTGCTGCCCTCCCGGGCGTCCAGGCAGGCGCCGGTGGCGGCGCTCTTCAGCGGCTCGAACGCGTCGTCCCAGCCGCCGCGGAACAGCTCCGGCTTCCCGGTGCTCGCCGGGTCGGCGCAGCTCGCCTCGCGCCAGCCGGCGTTGTAGAGCTGGGTCAGGCAGGACGCGAACGCGCCGTGCCCGCGGGCGTTGGGGTGGAAGGACTGCCGGACGGAGTTGGAGTCCGGCGGGAACGGGTTGGTCAGGTCGACCCACAGACCGCGCGCCCAGGTCTCCTCCATGCACACCTCGTGGCCGTGGAAGAGCCGGGAGCTGTCGAGGAAGGTCGCGCCCGCGTCCCGGGCCGCCTGCCGCATCCCGCGCTCGAACGCGGGCACCGCGGTGTTGCGTCCCCAGGCGGCGTCGGAGGTGTAGCCGGTGCAGCCGCCCGGCAGCTTGCCGATGTAGCCGGGGTTGTCCTGGATGTCGGGGCCGATGGGGCTGGGGTAGCCCATCACGACCAGGCGGTAGTCGGTGTCGGCGTACCCGGCGTCGCGCATCACGGTCCGCAGGTCGCTCACGCTCCGCTCGACCTTCGGCCGCAGACCGTCGACGCGGGCCTGCCAGCCCGGGTCGTACTTCGGCTGACACGTGCCCTGGATGAGGAACCAGCGGGTGACGCAGTCGGTCATCACCGGGCCGAACTGGAGGTCGTCGTTGGCTCCGGCGACGAACAGCACCATCTTGATCCGGGTGGTGCGCGCCTTGACCGCCAGCGCGTCGCTCTGCACCAGCTCGTCCGGGTACTGCTGCGAGCCGCCGATGCGGATGTTGTCGGTGCCGGCGCCGGAGCAGGCGACGTTGTACGTGACGTCGGCCGGGATGCCGGTGCGGTGGATGGCGGCGTCCGGGGAGCGGTGGCACCAGTTGTCCGGGCCGTTGGTGCCCGGTTCGTAGGTGCCGACGCCCTCACCGGAGATCTCGCTGTCCCCCAGGGAGATCAGGGAGGACTTCCGGTCGGCGAGCGGACGCTCGGCGGAGCTGCCGTACAGCTTCGTCGCCTCCGCCGCGCGGATCCGCTCCAGCTCGGGCGAGAGGGGGGCCGATGCCGTGCCGCGGCCGGCGTCCGCCGCGGCGGCGGGGGCGGTGGCCGACATGCCACCGAATCCGGCGGCGAGCGCGGCGAGGACCGCGACCGTACATCGCACCCCATGTCTGCTGCGTTGCATGAGACCTCCCCTGTTCTCGGTTGTTACCCGCGGTATTTACTGTCAGGTAAGCCGCATTGGGAACACTGTGAACCGGACAAACGCTGTGGCACCCAGGAGGTAACGAACGATGGCCGACCACGGCAGCGGACAGCACACCCCGGACGGCACCCCCGAGGGCCCCGGATACCGGACCGAACACGACTCCATGGGTGAGGTGCGGGTCCCGGCGCACGCCAAGTGGCGGGCGCAGACCCAGCGCGCGGTGGAGAACTTCCCCGTCTCCGGCCAGCGGCTGGAACGCGCCCACATCGAGGCGCTGGCCCGGATCAAGGCGGCGGCGGCCCACGTCAACGCGGAGCTGGGGGTGCTCGACCGGGACGTCGCCGAGGCGATCGGGCAGGCCGCGGCCGAGGTGGCCGAGGGGCGGTGGGACGAGCACTTCCCGGTGGACGTCTTCCAGACCGGATCCGGCACGTCCTCCAACATGAACACCAACGAGGTGCTGGCCACCCTGGCCGGCGAGCGGCTCGGCGCGCCGGTGCACCCCAACGACCAGGTGAACGCCAGCCAGTCGTCCAACGACGTCTTCCCGTCCTCCGTGCACATCGCGGCGACGGCGGCCGTGACCGGTGACCTGATCCCGGCTCTGGACCATCTGGCCGAGGCGCTGGAGCGGAAGGCGGAGGAGTTCGCGGAGGTCGTGAAGTCGGGGCGGACGCACCTGATGGACGCCACCCCGGTCACGCTGGGCCAGGAGTTCGGCGGGTACGCCGCCCAGGTCCGCTACGGCGTGGAGCGGCTGCGGGCGTCGCTGCCCCGGCTGGCCGAGCTGCCACTGGGCGGCACGGCGGTCGGCACCGGCATCAACACCCCGCCCGGCTTCGCCGCCGCGGTCATCGCCGAGCTGGTGCGCAGCACCGGGCTGCCGCTGACCGAGGCCCGGAACCACTTCGAGGCGCAGGGCGCGCGGGACGGGCTGGTGGAGACCTCCGGCCAGCTCCGCACCATCGCCGTGGGCCTCACCAAGATCTGCAACGATCTGCGCTGGATGGCGTCCGGCCCGCGCACCGGGCTGGCCGAGATCGCGCTGCCGGACCTCCAGCCCGGGTCGTCGATCATGCCGGGGAAGGTCAATCCGGTGATCCCGGAGGCCGTGCTGATGGTGGCCGCGCAGGTCACCGGGAACGACACCACGGTGGCCACCGCCGGGGCCTCGGGCAACTTCGAGCTCAATGTGATGCTGCCGGTGATCGCCAAGAACCTGCTGGAATCGGTCCGGCTGCTGACGAACGCCGCCCGTCTGCTGGCCGACCGCACGGTCGACGGCATCACCGCCGACGTGGAACGGGCCCGCGAGTACGCCGAGTCCTCGCCGTCGGTGGTGACGCCGCTCAACCGGTACATCGGCTACGAGGAGGCGGCGAAGGTCGCCAAGCGGGCGCTGGCCGAGCGGCGGACGATCCGTGAGGTGGTCCTCGCCGGCGGCTATGTGGAACGCGGCGACCTCACCCCGGAGCAACTGGACGAGGCCCTGGACGTGCTGCGGATGACGCACCCGTGAGCGGGCGCGCCCCCGGCGCCCGCCGGACCGCGGCGGCGCGCCCCGGTTCGCTCCTCGGGCGCCGGGGCGCGGCGGTCAGCGCCGTGAGCGCTCCAGGCAGCGGCGTGCCGGGCCCCGGGCACCCGGTTGTGCCGCACGCAACGGTCCGGAGCGCCTCCCGCGGCACTAAGATCTGTGCATGACAGCGGAGACGACGAGCCCCCAGGCAGGCGGCACGGGCGCGGCCCCGGGCACCTGGGCACCCGGGGAGCACATCCTGTGGCGCTACCGTGGCAACGCCACGGACCGCTTCCACATCTGCCGTCCGATGACCGTCGTCGAGGACTCCGCCGAGCTGCTGGCGGTGTGGATGGCGCCGGGCACCGTCTGTGTGAAGCCGGTGCTCAGCGACGGCACGCCGGTGCATCGCGAGCCGCTGGCCACCCGCTACACCAAGCCGCGGACGCTCACCCGTTCGCCCTGGTTCGGCACCGGCGTGCTCAAGCTGGCGCGCCCCGGGGACCCCTGGTCGGTCTGGCTGTTCTGGGATCCGGGCTGGCGGTTCAAGAACTACTACGTCAACCTCGAGGAGCCGCGCAGCCGCTGGGCCCGCGGAGTCGACTCCGAGGACCACTTCCTGGACATCGAGGTCCGCCCGGACCGCAGCTGGGAGTGGCGCGACGAGGACGAGTTCGCCCAGGCCCAGCGGGCCGGGCTGATGGACGCCGGGCAGGCCGAGCGGGTACGGGCCGCCGGGCGCGCGGCGGTCGAACAGATCGGCGCCTGGGGAACGCCGTTCGACGCGGGCTGGGAGAACTGGCGGCCGGACCCGGCGTGGACGGTGCCGGAACTGCCGGCCGACTGGGACCGGGCACCCGCGCGGCTGGCCTCCTGAAATGCAGCGGCCGGCCTCCTGAAACACGGCTGTCGGGGAATCATCCACCGGGAGCTCTTGAAGTTTCCCTGTGCACCAAACGTAGGATCGTCCTCCGCAACCATGCACAGGTACGCACAACTCCCGGACCACAGGCAACGTTTGGCCATAAGTTTTCGTCATCGGGAAGCTGAAAGGGTGGAGTCGTGAGCGGCGAGGGCTACGACGGGTACGACCCGTTACGGATCGACCGGACCGGTCAGGCGGAGGCATTCGATGCCATCGGCGACCGGTACGACGAGGCGTTCCCGCACAAGGACGGACAGCTCGCCGCCGGGCAGTGGCTGGCCGGCACCCTGCCCGCGGGCTCCCGGGTGCTGGACCTCGGCTGCGGTACGGGCGTGCCGACGGCGGCCCAGCTCGTCGCGGCGGGGCATCAGGTGGTGGGCGTCGACCTGTCGCCCGGCATGCTGGGGCTCGCCCGGGACAAGGTCCCGGCGGCGGAGTTCCTGAAGCGGGACATCGCCGGTCTGACCGCTGACGGACCGCAGGGAGTCGGCCGCTTCGACGGCGTCGCCGCCTTCTTCTCGATCCTGATGCTGCCCCGCGCGGAGATCCCGTTCGCGCTGCGGACGCTGCACACACTGCTGCGGCCCGAGGGGCTGCTCGCGCTGTCGATGGTCGAAGCCGACGTGGACGACTTCGCAATTCCGTTCCTGGGCCACACGATCCGGGTATCGGGTTACCTGAGGGACGAACTGCGCCAGGTCGTGTCCGACGCGGGTTTCGAGGTCACCGGGGAGGACAGCTACGCCTACGCCCCGGCCAGTACGGACGTACCGCCCGAGATCCAGCTCTTCCTGCACTGCCGACGACGCGCCTGACCACGCGCGCCCGACGCGCAGCCCCGGACGGATGGAACCCTACGCGTGACGGAGTACCCGACCTCCCACAGCGGCCGGCAGGCCGCCGCCTCCGCCGTGCCCGCGGCCGGACAGCCGCCGCGGGCCCGTGAGGACGCACCCGGCGCCTCGCCGGACCCGCGGCGTGCGATCCAGCAGGCCGCGGCGCACGGCCAGGACCCGGCAGGACGCGCCGGGCCGGCCCGGCGGTCCGCGGACCACGACGCCGCCCACCGCGCCCGGCCGCAGGGCGGCGCCGCCCACGGCCCGGCCGAGCCGGACGGCACCATAGGACGCCCCCGGCCCGCGGGGGACGACACCCTCGCGGCGCCCACGAGCCGGCCCCGGCAGGACCCGGACGGCACCGGCCACTCCTGCGGTCCGGCCGGCGCGGCCGACCACCGCAACCGGGCCGGCGCCTCCGCCTCCCCGGCCGAGCCCCCGCCGGGGGTGCCGCACCCGGCGCCGCCCGGCGGCGAGTCCGACCGCAACGCCGCCACCGGCGCCGGCCGCGCCGGTCACCCGCAGGGCACGGGGGCCGAGGAGCTCGCGGGCCATGCGCACAGCGCGGAGATCGGGCACCAGCGGGCCCCGTCCGAGCCGGTGCCCGACCCGACCCTCCCGCCGGACCAGGCCGACGGCCTGCCCGTGGCGGGCGGCACGCGGGACGGCGACCGGCTGCGGTTCGTCGGCGCCGCCACCCGGCGGATCGCCCGCGGCATCGACCTCGACGAGATCGTGCTCGGCCTCTGCCGGGCCACCGTCCCGACCTTCGCCGACGTCATACTCGTCTACCTCCGCGACCCGCTGCCGGTCGGTGACGAGCGGCCCACCGGCCCGGTCGTCCTGAAGCTGCGGCGCACCGACCGGATCCCCGAGGACCAGGACACCGACGGCAACCGGCTGCCCGTGCTCACCGTGCCGGCCGACTACCCGCAGGCCGCCGAGCTCGCCGAGGTGCGGCCGGGCGGGGCGCTCGCCGAGGTGCTGCGCGGGGTCCGGCCGGTGTTCGGCGACTCGGCCGCCGCCCGCGCCGCGCTGCCCGAACTCCTCGGCCCGGCCCACTCCGTACCGGGCGGACGGCGCGCCGTGCTGGCCCCGCTGCGCGGGCGCCGCCGGGTGATCGGGGCGGCGGTGTTCCTGCGCCGCCCGGACCGGCCCGCCTTCGACCCCGACGACCTGCTGGTCGCGGCGCAGCTCGCGACGCACACCGCGCTCGGGGTCGACAAGGCGGTCCTGTACGGCCGGGAGGCGTACATCGCGGACGCGCTGCAGCGCACCATGCTGCCCGACTCGCTGCCGCAGCCCACCGGGGTGAAGCTCGCCAGCCGCTATCTGCCGGCCGCCGAGACCGCGCGGGTGGGCGGCGACTGGTACGACGCGATCCCGCTCCCGGGCAGCCGGGTGGCGCTGGTCGTCGGTGACGTCATGGGGCACTCCATGACCTCCGCCGCGATCATGGGGCAGCTGCGCACCACCGCGCAGACCCTCGCCGGGCTGGACCTGCCGCCGGAGGAGGTGCTGCACCACCTGGACGAGCAGGCGCAGCGGCTCGGCAGCGACCGGATGGCGACCTGCCTGTACGCGGTCTACGACCCGGTCGCGCACCGCATCATGGTGGCCAACGCCGGGCATCCGCCGCCCGTCCTGCTGCATCTGGGCGGCCGTGCCGAGGTGCTGCGGGTGCCGCCGGGTGCCCCCATAGGCGTCGGCGGGGTCGACTTCGAGGCGGTGGAGCTGGACGCCCCGGCGGGCGCCACACTGCTGCTCTACACCGACGGCCTGGTGGAGTCCCGGCTGCGCGACGTCTGGACCGGCATAGAGCAGCTGCGGGAGAAGCTGACCGCGACGGCCCGGCTGACCGGCCCGGACCACCCGCCGCCACTGGAACCCCTCTGCGACGAGGTGCTCGACATGCTCGGGCCCGGCGACCGGGACGACGACATCGCGCTGCTCGCCGCCCGCTTCGACGGGATCGCGCCGAGCGATGTGGCGTACTGGTTTCTGGAGCCGCACGAGCAGACGCCGGGCAAGGCCCGCCGGCTCGCCCGCCGGGCGCTGGCCCGCTGGGACCTGGAGGAGCTGACCGACTCGGTCGAGCTGCTGGTCAGCGAGGTGGTGACGAACGCGGTCCGGTACGCGGGGCGGCCCATCACGCTGCGGCTGCTGCGCACCGACGTGCTGCGCTGCGAGGTGGGCGACGACGTGCCCCAGCTGCCCCGGCTGCGGCAGGCCCGCCCGTCCGACGAGGGCGGCCGGGGGCTGTACCTGGTCAACAAGCTGGCGCGGCGCTGGGGCGCGACGCGGCTGAGCACCGGGAAGGTGGTCTGGTTCGAGCTGGCACGCCCCGCGGCGGGGCGGCAGCCGTAGGCGCGGCCCCGGCCCTTCGCCGGGGCGGCAGCCGTGGGCCGGTTCCGGCCCGGCGCCGGCCCGGCGCCGGGGCTGTAGCCGTAGGGCCGGTCCCGGCCTCCGGGGCCGCGCAGGGGCCGCGCCGGGACAGGGTTCCGTGGAGCCGGAGGGTTCCGCGGAACCCTGCGTGCTGTCCGGGGCCGGTGCGGCCCGCGGGGCGCGGGCGGCTCCCGGGGCGCGTACCCGGTGGACGTTCCCGGGGCGGGCGGGCCTGGGGCGCATACCCGGTGGACATTCCCGGGGCGCGCCTGCCTGGGGCGCGTTCCCGGGGCTCGCGGGAAGCGGAGGGGGCGGACACCGTTCCGCGATGCCCCGTTTCACGGGTTTCGGCGGGGGCACGCCGGGGACCCGCGTGGTTGCCGACAGGCCGTCGGCAGAGTTGACTGCAATCCGGACATCCCGGAATAAATCGTCACCCACGGCACTGCGAGGCGTTCCATGAGCCAGTCCCCGAAGAAGGTCCCGCACACCACGAACAACACCGGCATCCCGGTGGAGAGCGACGAGCACTCGCTCACCGTCGGCGACACCGGCCCCATCCTGCTCCACGACCACTATCTGATCGAGAAAATGGCCCAGTTCAACCGCGAGCGCGTGCCCGAGCGGGTGGTGCACGCCAAGGGCGGCGGGGCCTACGGCGTCTGCGAAGTCACCAACGACGTCAGCCAGTTCACCAAGGCCGACCTCTTCCAGCCGGGCAAGCGGACCGAGATGCTCGCCCGCTTCTCGACCGTGGCGGGCGAGCAGGGCAGCCCCGACACCTGGCGCGACCCCCGCGGCTTCGCACTGAAGTTCTACACCGACGAGGGCAACTACGACCTGGTCGGCAACAACACGCCGATCTTCTTCGTCCGCGACCCGATGAAGTTCCAGGACTTCATCCGCTCGCAGAAGCGCCGCCCGGACAGCGCGGTCCGCGACCACGACATGCAGTGGGACTTCTGGACCCTCTCCCCCGAGTCCGCCCACATGGTCACCTGGCTGATGGGCGACCGCGGCCTCCCGAAGACCTGGCGCCACATGAACGGCTACGGCTCGCACACCTACATGTGGGTCAACGGCGGCGGGGAGCGGTTCTGGATCAAGTACCACATCAAGACCGACCAGGGCATCGACTTCCTCACCCAGGCCGAGGCCGACACGCTCGCCGGCGAGGACGGGGACGCCCACCGCCGCGACCTCTACGACTCCATCGCCGCGGGCGACGCCCCGTCCTGGACGATGTACGTCCAGGTGATGCCGTTCGAGGACGCGCCGGACTACCGGTTCAACCCGTTCGACCTGACCAAGGTGTGGCCGCACGGCGACTACCCGCTGATCGAGGTCGGCCGGATGGCGCTGAACCGGAATCCCGAGGACTTCTTCGTCCACATCGAGCAGGCCGCCTTCGAACCGTCCAACCTGGTGCCCGGCATCAGCGTCTCGCCGGACAAGATGCTGCTCGGCCGGATCTTCTCCTACGCGGACACCCACCGGTACCGGATCGGCCCCAACTACGCCCAGCTGCCGCCGAACCGGCCGCACGTCCCGGTCCGCTCCTACGCCAAGGACGGGCCGATGCGGTACGAGCCCAACCGGGTCGGCGCGGTCTACGCCCCGAACTCCTACGGCGGCCCGGCGGCCGACTCCGTCCGGTACGGCGACCCGGCGGGCTGGCAGGCCGCGGGCGAGATGGTGCGCGAGGCGTACTCGCTGCACCGCGAGGACGACGACTTCGGCCAGGCCGGCACCCAGGTGCGCGAGGTGCTGGACGACGCGCAGCGCGACCGTCTGGTGTCGAACATCTCCGGGCACCTGCTCAAGGGCGTGAGCCGGCCGATCCTCGACCGCGCGATCCAGTACTGGCGCAATGTCGACAAGAACCTCGGCGACCGGGTCGCCAAGGAGGTCAACGGCGGCTGACCCGGCTCCCCTTCCCCGCCCGGTCTCCCGCCCGCGTCGGCCCCGTCGTACCGGAAACGCTCGCGTACGGCGGGGCTGACCTGCAGAATCGTTCCTGATGCCCTGCTGCCGCTTCTAAAATGGAGGTGAGGTCCCGTGGCCGAGAAGAGGAGCGACGACATGACGCTTGCCCCGGAACGCCCCGCCACGCAGGCACCGGAGACGGCCGGCCTCATCGACATCGCCGAGTTGGTGTTCCAGAACTTTCCTGGCCACCGGGCGGAGATTCTCGGAGGACAGCTGACCGTGACACCGCCTGCCGACGGCCCCCATGGGGAGTCCCTGACCGCCATCATGGCTCCGCTCATGGCCTGCGGGCTCCATCGTGACGAGACACGCATCATCCAGGCCATCGGGATCTGGCTACCCACGGGCGACGACGATTACGCCGTTCCGGATCTGGCTGTCGTGGACGCCGACTACCGCGACCACCATGCTCAGTACAACTGCTACGACCCAGCGGTCTTCCGGCTCGTCCTCGAGATCACCTCGTCCAACCGGTCGGACGACCTCCTCAAGAAGCCCGGCGCCTACGCCCACGCCGGCGTGCCCGTCTATGTGATCGGCGACCGCCGGGCGCGCGAGGTGGTCGTGCTCACCGACCCGCGGGGCGACGAGTACCGGTCACGGTCCCTGTACCGGCCGGGTGAGACGTTCAAGCTCCCGGCGTCGGTGGGCGCGGTGGTCGAGCTGGAGGTGGACGCGGTCCTCGGGCCGGAGCGCTGACACGGCCCTTCGCGCAACGGGAAGCACCCGGACCCATACGGGGTCCGGGCGCTTCGTCTACCGACTGTTGACCAGGTGTCAGTTCTCGGGTGGCAGCAGCTGCGGTTCGTCGCCACCGCCCGGTTCCGTCGACGGCCGGGGGTCGTCCGGCTGCGGCGGCGGGGACACCGTCGGCCGGTCGGACGGCTTGGTCGGGGTCGGCGACGGTGTGGTCTCCGACTCCGACGGGCTCGCGCTCGGGGACTCCGACTCCTTCGTCTTCGACGGGGTCGGCTCCGGGTCCGGGGAGGACGTCGTCGGAGTCGGCACCGGCGTGGGCGCCACCGCGGCGCCCTGGTCGGTCTCCAGGTCGAACTCGCCCGACGAACCGTTCAGCGCGTCCTGGGTGTAGGCCGCCCAGATCTCGGCCGGGAAGCCACCGCCGTTGACGCGTCCGCCGCCTGCGGCGCCCTTGAGGGTGACCTGCTTGCCGCCCTTCGTGTTGTCCTCGCCGAACAGGCCGATCGAGGTCACCAGCTTCGGGGTGTAGCCGGAGAACCAGGCGGACTTGTTGTCGTCCGAGGTTCCCGTCTTGCCCGCGATGTCCATGCCGGTGCTGCGCACGGCGGAACCCGTACCGTCGTCCACCACACCCGTGAGTACGGAGGTGACGGTGTCCGCGGTGGTGCGGTCCACCACCTGCGCGCCGATCGGGTCCGGCAGGTCCACCTTCTCCTCGCCGCGCTCGGCGGACTTCACCACACGCGGGGTGACCTTCGCGCCGTGGTTGTCGAGAGTGGCGTACACCCCGGCCATGTTGAGCGGGCTGGCGCCCATCACGCCGAGCGACATCGCGGGGTGGGTGCCGAAGCCCCCCGCCTCTCCGTCCATGCCGAGGTCGACGGCGGTCTTCTTGACGTTGTCCAGGCCCACGTCCACGGCCATCTGCGCGAAGACGGAGTTGACCGACTTGTTCATGGCCCGCTGCACGGTGACGGGGCCGTAGCTCTTGTCGTCCTCGTTCGGCGGGGCGAAGGCGACGTCGCTGCCCTTCACGGGCCGCTCGGTGGTGCCGTCGTACATGGTGTCGGCGTTGATCGGCACGCCGTCCTGGGTCTTGGCGTCGTTCTCCAGGGCGGAGGCGAGGATGAGCGGCTTGAAGGTGGACGCGGGCTGGTAGTCGGTCCGTGTCGCGTTGCTCGTTTCGTGCTTGGCGTAGTTCTTGCCGCCGTAGAGCGCGGCGACCATGCCCGTCTTGGGGTTCACGGAGACGGCACCGGCCTGGACATGGGAGTCGACCTTCCGCCCCTTCGGGTCCAGACGGCTGGTGAGCTTGCGCTGGACGGCCCTCTCCAGCGCCTTCTGCTTGCCCTTGTCGACACCGAGGGTGATGTTCCAGCCGCCCGCGGCGAGCACCTGCTCGCTGACGCCGGCCTTGATCAGCTCCGCCTTGGCGGCCTTGACGAGGTACCCGCTCTGGCCCTTCAGGCCCGGGGCGGGACGGGGGGCGATCGGCTTGGGGAACTTCATCCCGGAGCGCTCGCCCGAGTCGAGCCACTTCATCTCGACCATGTTGTTCAGCACGTAGTTCCAGCGCTGGAGCACCAGCTTGCGCGAGGTCTCGGAGGCGGCCGACCAGTCGTACTGGCTGGGGGCCTGGAGCAGCGCCGCGAGGTACGCGCCCTGCTGGGGAGTGAGGTCCTCGGCGTCCACGTTGTAGTACGCGCGGGCCGCGGCCTGGATGCCGTACGCGCCCCGCCCGTAGTAGCTGGTGTTCATGTAGCCGGCGAGGATGTCCGACTTGGTCTTCTGCTGGTCGACCTTGAGCGAGATGATCAGCTCCTTGGCCTTCCGGGTGACCGTCTGCTCCTGGCCGAGGAAGTAGTTCTTCACATACTGCTGGGTGATCGTGGAGCCACCCTGCTTGCCCCGGCCGGTGACGGTATTGAGCAGACCGCGGGCGGTGCCCTTCAGGTCGACGCCCTGGTCGGTGTAGAACGACTTGTTCTCAGCCGCGACGAAAGCGTGCTGGACGTCCTTGGGCACCTTGGACAGCGGCACGGATTCCCGGTTGAGGTCGCCGGTGCGGGCGATGAGGGTGCCGTCGCTGTACTTGTAGGTGTTGCTCTGGAGCTTCGCCTGGGCGTTGGCGCCTGGTACGTCGATGAGCAGGTACAGCGCGATGAAGGCGCCTATCCCGAGGGTGCACACCGCCAGGAAGCTGCCGAGCAGCTTCCTCCAGGTGAAGAAGCGGCGTATGCCGCTCTTCGCGTTGGCGCGGCGCGACCCGCGGCTCTGCGCGCGTCTCGCTTCGGCTCGGCCCATCTCTCGCAGCTCCCGTTTCGTTTGCCCCGCGACCGGGGCCCGGGGCCTACCCCCGGCAAATCACCGGTCCCAGACGCTAACACCGCATCTGACACCAAAGGCGCATCGATCAAGGCCATTCCGGACGTGACAATCAGCACCTCTGGCAAAGAAAAGACATCCCAGAGCTCCACTTGGTTGCGTCGGGCGTTAATGTGCTATCACTTTGATAGAACGGTGAGGGCGCACGGTCCTCACCCGGATCGAACGGGGGACCCCATGTCCGACACCACACCGGCCGCCGCCGACGCGCCCGACCTGCCCAAGCCACAGGTCCGTGAGGTACCGGCGCGGGACATCGGCGGCGGGCTCGCCCTGCTCCTCGGTCTCCTGGGGCTCATCGCGGGCATCGGCATGATCGTCGGCGGGGCGGCGCTGTCGAACGACGGCAGCGCGCTGGGCGTGCCGCTGATCATCCTCGGCATCCTGGTCGCCATCGGGGCGTTCTTCGCGATGTGCGGGCTGAACACGGTCGCGCCGGGCGAGGCCCGGGTGGTCCAGCTCTTCGGCCGGTACGTGGGCACCATCCGCACCGAGGGGCTGCGCTGGGTGAACCCGCTCACCTCCCGGGAGAAGATCTCCACCCGGGTGCGCAACCACGAGACGGCCGTGCTCAAGGTCAACGACGCGTACGGCAACCCGATCGAGCTGGCGGCCGTCGTGGTCTGGCAGGTGCGGGACACCGCTCAGGCGGTCTTCGAGGTGGACGACTTCCTGGAGTTCGTCGCCACCCAGACCGAGGCCGCGGTCCGGCACATCGCCATCGAGTACCCGTACGACGCCCACGACGAGGACGACCTCTCCCTGCGCGGCAACGCCGAGGAGATCACCGAGAAGCTCGCCGCCGAGCTCTCCGTCCGGGTCACCGCGGCCGGCGTGCAGATCGTCGAGTCGCGCTTCACCCACCTCGCGTACGCCCCGGAGATCGCCTCGGCGATGCTCCAGCGGCAGCAGGCCGGCGCGGTCGTGGCGGCGCGGCGGCAGATCGTGGACGGCGCCGTCGGCATGGTGGAGGCGGCGCTCGCCCGGATCACCGAGGAGGACATCGTGGAGCTGGACGAGGAGCGCAAGGCGGCGATGGTCAGCAATCTGATGGTCGTGCTCTGCGGCGACCGGTCCCCGCAGCCGGTCCTCAACACGGGCACGCTCTACCAGTGACGGACGACTCACCCCACCCCCCTCGGCGGGGCCGGGACCCGCAGCGCAAGCCGCAGCAGCGCAAGCAGGTGCTGCTGCGGCTGGACCCGGCGGTGCACGACGCGATCACCCGCTGGGCGGAGAGCGAACTGCGCAGCGCCAACGCGCAGATCGAGTTCCTGCTGCGGAAGGCGCTGACGGAGGCGGGGCGGCTGCCGCGGGCGGCCGGGCCGATTCCGCGCCGCGGCCGCCCGCCGAAGGACCCCGCCGCGGAAGGGGCCGGGCCGGGCGGCCCGACGCCGGAGCCGGGCCGCGACCAGGCACCGGGTCGCGAGCGGGGGTCGGGGACCGAGCGGGCGCCGGGGGCCGGGCGTGACGGAGCCGGCCGCGAGGGAACGGCGGGCGCGGGCGGCGGGCGCTCCGCGGTGGCGCCGGGACGCCCAGCGAGCCCCGGTGGCCGGCTTCCGGACGACGGCGGACCCGGTACGGCGCGGGACGCCGGCGCAGGGCCTGACCGGACGGAGCCTGGCGGACCGGAGCAGGGCTGACGGCTCGCGGCGCGCCGCAGGGGTCGGCAGCTCGCGGCGGACCGGGGCCGGACCGGAGGGCCCCGGCCGCCGAGGCGGGGCCGTTCCCGGGGCGGGGCCGCGCCCCGAGATCCATGGGCGCCCGCGCCAGCTTCCCCGCTCTCCCGGTCGGCGCCGACCCTACTTTCCCCACCGATGAGCGGAGTTGGCGACCGCGAGGCGGGCACTCAGCTCCTCTCGGGCAGACAGATCCCGGATGTCCGCGGGGGCCGCCATCCACAGCGCGCCCCCGCGGAGGGGACGCAGCTGCACCAGGTCCTCGGTCCGCAGCACAACGATCCCCGTACGCCCCTGGGTCGTGTCCCTGGCGAACTCCCCGAGCGCCGGGCCCGAGCCCCGGCCCCGGCTCCGGCTCCGGCTCCGGCTCCGGCTCCGGCTCCGGCTCCGGCCGATCCTCCTCCGGCCTGTCGCCCGTCACGCCGTCGCTCCCCGGGAGGGGGCGGCGGCTCCCTTCGCGACCAGCTCGGCCAGCCGCCGCACCACCCCGGGCCGTGCCCGGCCGAGCTCGACCAGCACCGTGCCGGTAAGAGCCGGATGCGGATCCACCCACAGCGACGGCAGCACGAGGCCGGCGGCGGCGAGCGCCCCGGCAAGCTCCCTCACCGCCGCCTCGGCGTCGCCCCTCGGGTCCGGTCCGGGTGCGGGTCGTCCTGTCGTCACGTCGACGATGCTCATTCCTCGTCCCACCTGTTCGTGCGCCAATTGCTGGAGTGAACGGACAGTTACCGTCCGTGGCCTCTAGCGTGGCCGGACAGCACGGGGCCCACCAGGGCCGACGCGTCCGCAAGCACCTGTGAGGACATGGAGGTCGGACACATGCCGGCTCGTCAACGAGAACTCCGGCCGGACCGCTCGGCGCGGGATCTGTACGGATCGGAACTCCGGCGGTTACGGACGGAGGCAGGGCTGTCGCTGGCCCGCCTGGCCGAGATCCTCACGTACAGCAAGACCCATCTCGGGAACATCGAGACGGCGGACCGCATGGTCCCGCCGCAGCTCTCGGAGAAGCTGGACGCGGCCCTCGGCACGGACGGGCACTTCGCCCGGCTGTATCCGCTGGTGCGCCGGGAAGCATTCCCGAACCGCTACCGCCGCTTCATGGACCTGGAGGCCCAGGCCCGTGACATCGCGGAATACGCGGCCCACACGGTGCCGGGGCTGTTGCAGACGGAGGCCTACGCACGGGCCCTCCTCCGCGCCGGAAACCCCGAGGTGAGCACAGACCATCTGGAGGAAAAACTGACCGCCCGACTTGCCCGCCAGGAACGGCTCCGCGCCGAACCCCCGCCCCGGCTGTGGGCAATCCTCGATGAGGCGGTCATCCGTCGCCCGGTCGGCGGCACCGGGACCATGTGTGAACAGCTTGCAGCTCTCTTGCCACGGACCGACGCACGCCATACGACTGTTCAGATTCTCCCGTTCAGCCACGGAGAGCACTTCTGCCAGGGTGGTGCACTCATCCTGCTCACGCTCCGGGACGGAGCAGTCCTCGCCTACCAGGAGGGGATCAAATCCGGCCAGCTCATTGAGGATTGGGAAGCAGTGGAGGAGCGCCGACAGGCATACGATTTGCTCCGGGCGTACGCCCTGTCGCCCAGAGATTCGGCGGCGTTGATCGAATCAGCGATGGAGGAATACGGCCCATGCCCACGGCCCCCGACCTGAGCGCCGCAGCCTGGCGCAAGAGCAGCCACAGCAACCCCGACGGCGGCGCCTGCATCGAGGTCGCCGACGGCATCACCGGCGTCGTCCCCGTCCGCGACAGCAAGGACCCCCAGGGCCCTGCCCTCCTCTTCCCCGCCGAGGCCTGGACCGCCTTCATCGACGACGTGAAGACCGGTCGGCTGGACCGATCCCAGGCCTGAGCCCCGCACCACCAAGCCGCCACCCGGATCGGCCCGGCTGCGAGGCCCCTCCCGGACGGGACGGCAGTCCGGTGGGCCGCCCGGCTCCCGGGCGCGGGCGTTTCAGCGCACCCGTACCGGCAGCGAGCGCACCGCCGAGCGCAGTGCCTTCGCCAGTTCCTCGAACTCCTCCTGCCGCGCCGCGCCCGACCGCATCGCCAGCGCGATCCGACGGGCCGGCGCCGGTTCCGCGAAGCAGCCGGCCGAGAGCTGGTCGTTGCGCTCGGTCTCCACCTGGAGCGCCGTGCGCGGCAGCAGCGTCACCCCGAGGCCGCCCGCCACCAGCTGCACCAGCGTCGACAGCCCCGCCGCACTGGTGGTGACCGGGGCGCCGTCCTCCCGGCCGGCCTCGCGGCAGATGTCGAGCGCGCGGCAGCAGGCGGGTGCGGTGGTGGCGGCGAGGCGGCAGATCGTGGACGGCCGGGCCGATGCCGCGCCGTGGCCGCCCGCCGAAGGACCCCGCCGCGGGAGGGGCCGGGCCGGGCGGTCCGGCGCCGGAGCTGGGGCGCGAACAGGGGCGCCGGGGCGCGAGCGGGAATCGGGTCGCGAGCGGGCGTCGGAGGCCGGTCGTGAGCGAGCAGGTCGTGAGGGACCGGCGGGCGCGGGTCGTGACGGAGCGGGGCACACGTGAGCCTGATGTCATTCCTAGGCCTGAATTGATATCGTCGCTGTGTCGTCGGGCTATGGAGGGATAACTGATGGCCAGGACTGTGATCGATCTGGACGAGGAGATCGTCGAGCAGGCGATGCGTGTGTACGGGGTGAAGACGAAGGCCGCCGCGGTGCGGGCGGCCATGGAGGAGGGGGTGCGGCTGCGGCTGCGCCGCGAGTTGTTCGATGCCATTGACGAGGGTGAGTTCGAGGACGCGTTCGCGGAGATCCGCTCGCAGACGGGGCCGCGGAATCCGGACGGCTCGCTGAAGCGTGAAGGCGGGGCCTCGGCGGCGTGAAGGGGCGCTACCTCATCGACAAGTCCGCGCTGGCCCGCCGGGGCAAGCCGACGGTGCGGGCGCGGCTGGATGCGCTGGACCACGATGGGCTCCTCGCGGTGTGCGCCCCGACCGAGTACGAGGTTCTGTACTCGGCGCGCGGAAAGCCCGAGGCGCTGCGACTGCGTACCCTGCTCCGCGGCTTCGACCATCTACCCTGCAATGACGAGGAGTTCGAGCGGGCACTCGAGATCCAGGCCCTGGCCCTGAACGCCGGCTTTCACCGGGCGCTGTCACTGGCCGACGTCCTCATCGCGGCAACCGCCGAGCGGCATCGGGCCACGGTCCTGCACTACGACGGCGACTTCGACATGATCGCCTCGGTGAGCGGGCTGCAAGCCGAGTGGGTCGTGGAGCCCGGCACCGCCGACTGAGCCGGGAAGCGATCCCAGGCCCGAGCCCCGCACCACCAACGCCGCCACCCGGATCGGCCCGGCTGCGATGCCCCTCCCGGGCTGGGCGGCAGTCCGGCGGGCCGCCCGGCTCCCAGGCGCGGGCGCGGGCGCGGGCGCGGGCGGCTCAGTGCACCCGTACCGGGAGCGAGCGCACCGCCGAGCGCAGTGCCTTCGCCAGTTCCTCGAACTCCTCCTGCCGCGCCGCGCCCGACCGCATCGCCAGCGCGATCCGACGGGCCGGGGCCGGTTCCGCGAAGCAGCCGGTCGAGAGCTGGTCGTTGCGCTCGGTCTCCACCTGGAGCGCCGTGCGCGGCAGCAGCGTGACCCCGAGGCCGCCCGCCACCAGCTGCACCAGCGTCGACAGCCCCGCCGCGCTGGTGGTGACCGGGGCGCCGTCCTCCCGGCCGGCCTCGCGGCAGATGTCGAGCGCCTGATCCCGCAGGCAGTGCCCTTCGTCCAGGAGCAGCAGGTCCAGCTCGCGCAGCGCCTCGCGCGGAATGTCACCGCGCCCGCCCAGCCAGTGGTCGCGGGGGGTGACGAGCACGAAGTCCTCGTCGAAGAGCGGGAGTTCGGTCACCCCCGGCGCGCCCAGCGGCACGGCGAGCAGCAGCAGGTCGAGCCGCCCCTGCGCCAGCCCGTCCAGCAGCGAGGAGGTCTGCTCCTCGTGCACCTGGAGGTCCAGGTCGGGATAGCGCTCGTGGACCGTGCGCAGCACCGTCGGCAGCAGGTACGGTGCGACGGTCGGAATCACCCCGAGCCGCAGCACACCCGTGAACGGGGCCCGCACCGCGTCCGCCTCCTCCAGGAGCGCGCCGACCGCCTCCAGCACGGCCCGGGCGCGCCCCGCCAGCCGCTCCCCCGCCGGACTGAGCAGCACCTTGCGGGTCGTACGCTCCAGGAGCTGCACGCCGAGCGTCTCCTCCAGGGCCGAGACGGCACCGGAGAGCGCGGGCTGGCTCATCCCGATGTCGGCCGCGGCGTCCCGGAAGTGCAGATGCTCGGCGACGGCGACGAAGGCGCGGAGCTGCGCCAGGCTGGGCTGCCGGGCCCCGTTCCGGCCAAGGCTTCTTCCGACGGTCACTGATAACCACCTCCGATCAACATCAACAAGTTTACCGATTTCCGCGATCAATGGCGCCTGTGGTTAGGTGAAGCCCGTCCAACCCCCAAGGAACAGCCCCAAAAGGGACGTTCCACGCTGCAAGGAGAGCGCGTGCTCACTGTCGGTGACAAGTTCCCCGCATACGACCTGACCGCTTGCGTTTCGCTCGAGAGCGGCAAGGAGTTCGAGCAGATCAACCACAAGTCCTACGAGGGCAAGTGGCGCGTCGTCTTCTTCTGGCCGAAGGACTTCACCTTCGTCTGCCCGACCGAGATCGCCGCGTTCGGCAAGCTGAACGACGAGTTCGCGGACCGCGACGCCCAGATCCTCGGCGTCTCCGGCGACTCCGAGTTCGTGCACCACGCCTGGCGCAAGGACCACGACGACCTGCGTGACCTGCCCTTCCCGATGCTGGCCGACTCCAAGCACGACCTGATGCGCGAGCTCGGCGTCGAGGGCGAGGACGGCTTCGCGCAGCGTGCCGTGTTCATCGTGGACCAGAACAACGAGATCCAGTTCACCATGGTGACCGCCGGCTCGGTCGGCCGTAACCCCAAGGAGGTCCTGCGGGTCCTCGACGCCCTGCAGACCGACGAGCTGTGCCCCTGCAACTGGAGCCAGGGCGAGGACACCCTCGACCCGGTCGCGCTCCTGTCCGGAGAGTGATCTGACATGGCCCTCGACGAGCTGAAGTCCGCCGTTCCGGACTACGCCAAGGACCTGAAGCTGAACCTCGGTTCGGTCATCGGCAACTCCGACCTGCCGCAGCAGCAGCTGTGGGGCACGGTGCTCGCCTGCGCGATCGCCACCCGCTCGCCGCGCGTGCTGCGGGAGCTGGAGCCGGAGGCCAAGGCCAACCTGAAGCCCGAGGCGTACACCGCGGCCAAGTCGGCCGCCGCCATCATGGCGATGAACAACGTCTACTACCGGACCCGGCACCTGCTGTCGGACCCGGAGTACGGCAACCTGCGCGCGGGTCTGCGGATGAACGTCATCGGCAACCCGGGCGTGGAGAAGGTCGACTTCGAGCTGTGGTCGCTGGCGGTCTCCGCGATCAACGGCTGCGGCATGTGCCTGGACTCGCACGAGCAGGTGCTCCGCAAGGCCGGTGTGGACCGCGAGACGATCCAGGAGGCGTTCAAGATCGCCTCTGTGCTCCAGGCCGTCGGCGCGACCCTCGACGCCGAGGCCGTGCTGGAGGGCTGAGCTTCTCCCCCTTCGCGATGAGGGCCACGCGGTTGCCGCGTGGCCCTCATGCGTATGCCCGGACGGAGAACGCGCCCGCCCGGTGCGGACCGGGCCCGAGCTGATGCACCGGTGGCACGAGCGGATACACCGGTGGCCCGTCCGGATCCGGACGGGCCACCGGCACAGGTGCGGTGCCGCGCGCGACAGCACGGGCAGGCCCCGAGGTCCGCCGTCCGGATCGGGCCGGATCGATCGGTCCGGAGCCGGACGCCAGGGATCAGACGCGCGGGGCCTCTTCCGCCGGTGGCACCGACTGCCCGGTGGGAACGGCCGTCCCCACCGCGACCGGCGCGGGCACCGGGACGACCCGCAGCGCCTGCTCCTGGGAGAACTTGCGCAGATAGCCGACGACGGTGTTGGTGACGGCCACCAGCGGGACCGCCACCACCGCGCCGCCCACTCCGGCGACCAGCGAGCCCGCGGCGACCGAGAGCACCACGGCCAGCGGGTGCACCCGGACCGCGCGCCCCAGGATGAACGGCTGCAGCACATGGCCCTCGATCTGCTGCACCGCGAGCACCACCACGAGCACCATCAGCCCGGTGAAGACGCCCTGGGTGACCAGCCCGACGATGACCGCGAGGGCACCCGAGACCACGGCTCCGACCAGCGGGACGAACGCGAAGAGGAAGATGAAGACCGCGAGCGGCACGGCCATCGGCACATCGAGGAACCAGATGCCGAGACCGATGAAGATCGCGTCGATCATCGCCACTATGACCGTGCCGCGGACGTAGGCGGTGAGCGTGCGCCAGGCGCGCGGACCGGCGCCGGCGACGCCCTCCCGGGCCGCGCTCGGCACCAGCTTCAGCAGCCAGTTCCAGATCTTGGGGCCGTCGTGCAGCAGGAACAGCGTGCTGAACATCGCCAGCAGGATGCCCGTCAGGAACTCCAGGATGACGGTGACGCCCTCGAGCCCGGCGGAGGTGATCTCCTCGGTGTTGGACCCGACCGCGTCCCGCAGGCTCTGGGCGATGTCCTTGATCTGCGCCTCGGTGACGTGGAACGGGCTCTGCAGCAGCCACTTCTGGAGCTCGTCGATACCGTCCTGGACGCGCAGGGAGAGGTTGTCGATGTTGTCCATCACCTGCCACACCACGAACCAGCCGACCAGGCCCATGATGACGAAGCCGGTGATGAAGGTGAGCGTGGTGGCGAGCCCGCGCGGCAGGCCGACTCTTCGGAGCCGGCCCACGGTGGGCTGGAGCAGGGCGGTGATCAGCAGGGCCGCCACGAAGGACAGCACCACCAGCTGGACGGCGCTGATGACGCGCATCAGCACGAAGAGCGTGCCCGCGAGGACGAGCAGCCGCCAGCCGGCCTCCGCGGCCACCCGTACGCCCCAGGGGACCGCGGCGACCGGATCGGGCTTCGCGGCGACCGCCGGAGCGTAGGCGGGAGGGGCGGGGACGTGGTCCGGCTCCCGGTCGGCGTCCTCGGGCGGGCCCGCCGGGCCGCCCTCGTGCTCGTCGGCCGCGGCCGCCGCCGCGCGCCGCCGGTCGTCCAGCCACGCGGTGAAGCCGTGCAGCCTGGACCCCAGACCGCCCACCCACTGCGGCAATGTGGACATGTCCCTTCCGCCCCCTCTCCCCGCGTCGTTGTCCTGAAAACCGTACCCCGGACACGACGAAGCCCCCGACCCTTGTGGACGGGGGCTTCGCGGGTGTCTTCGCCTCAGCGGACCGGAGTCCGGGCGGGACTGCCTAGTACCAGCTGTTGGCCTGCCAGAAGTCCCAGGCACCGCAGGGGCTGTCGTAGCGCTCGTTCATGTAGTTCAGACCCCACTTGATCTGCGTGGCGGGGTTGGTCTTCCAGTCGGCGCCGGCGGACGCCATCTTGGAACCGGGAAGCGCCTGAACGAGACCGTACGCACCGGAGCTGGCGTTGGTCGCCTGGTAGTTCCAGGTGGACTCGTGGTCCACGATGTTGCTGAAGCACTGGAACTGGTCGGCCGGCATCATCTGCCGCGCCATGGCCTGCACCTGGGCGACCGTGTAGGACGCCTGGACGGGGAAGTCACCGGAGTCGCGGGTGGAGCGGCTGGCCACACTGGCGGCCTTCTCGCGCGCCTTGGCCTTGGCCTCCGCCTTGGCTTCGGCCGCCTTCCGGTCCGCTTCGGCCTTCTTGTCCGCCGCGTCCTTGGCCGCCTGCTTGCGGGCCGCTTCCTCCGCGGACTTCTTCGCTGCCGCGTCCGCCGCGGTGGACTGGGCGTCCGCCTGCTGCGTCAGCGACGCGGTCTGCGCCTGGGTCTGGTTCCCGGCGGATATGTCTGCGAGGAGCGTCGCATCAGCAGCTGTCGCCTCGGCGGGCTCGGTGGTCGAACCCGGCGTGCTACCCGAGGCAACACCGACGACAGCGCCGACGGTGGTGACTGCGGTGGCCGAAGCCACTGCGAATCCCCGGACCGAAATCCGGCTCACACGGTTTCCTTCCAGCATCGCCCGCTTAGGTGACCTCGCGGACGCAATCGTGCCCCTGGCGCTGGCCTCCCCTTGTTCCGGTCCCGGTGGTGCTGGGTCCGGCTGGTCACGGGAGGCACTGGCCCGGTGCGAACTCCCTCGGGAGTTCCGCGTGGTGCTCGGGCGGCATACGGCGAACGCCTGTTGAGTTTTGTGGTGCCGCACCGCTGGGGGTGCCGGTGTGCCGTATGCGGGGCCTGACAGGACCCAGACTCTGCCCGAAGCCGACGCCTTGAGGCAATTCTGCGTTGCGTGTGAAAGCTCACATCCCGTTTGGGCCAGCGCTTTTTCGGAAACCCCCGCGCACGACAACGCCGCGCGGCTAAGCTCCTTCGCTTTGCCGCGCGGCGTCCCGGTATGAAGGTGTACGGAGCTCTATGAACCCGTCAAACGGGTCCGTATCCGCCTCAGATGCGGGATTCCTCCAGCATTTCGGTCACCAGGGCCGCAATCGGGGAGCGCTCCGAGCGGTTCAGCGTGACGTGCGCGAAGAGCGGATGGCCCTTCAGCTTCTCGACGACCGCGACGACCCCGTCGTACCGCCCGACCCGCAGGTTGTCGCGCTGCGCCACGTCATGGGTGAGCACCACGCGCGAGTTGGCCCCGATCCGGGACAGCACGGTCAGCAGGACGTTCCGTTCGAGCGACTGCGCCTCGTCGACGATCACGAAGGCGTCGTGCAGCGACCGCCCGCGGATGTGGGTCAGCGGCAGCACTTCGAGCATGCCGCGGCCGACCACTTCCTCGATGACGTCGCGCGACGTCACCGCGGACAGCGTGTCGAAGACGGCCTGCGCCCACGGGCTCATCTTCTCCGCTTCGCTGCCCGGCAGATAGCCCAGGTCCTGCCCGCCCACCGCGTACAGCGGCCGGAAGACCATGACCTTCTGGTGCTGGCGGCGTTCCAGCACCGCCTCCAGGCCGGCGCACAGCGCGAGCGCGGACTTGCCGGTGCCGGCCCGGCCGCCCATGGAGACGATCCCGACCTCCTGGTCGAGCAGCAGGTCCAGGGCGATCCGCTGTTCGGCGGAGCGGCCGTGGATGCCGAACGCCTCGCGGTCGCCGCGCACCAGCCGGACCCGGCCGTCGGCGGTGACCCGGCCCAGTGCCTTGCCGCGCTCGGACTGGAGCACCAGTCCGGTGTGGACCGGCAGCTCCGCCGCCTGCGCCACATGAACACTGTCCGCCGCGAAGAGCTCGTCCACCTCCTCCGCGCCGACGGCGAGCTCCGCCATGCCGGTCCAGCCGGAGTCGGTGATGGCGAGTTCGGCGCGGTACTCCTCGGCGAGCAGACCCACCGACGACGCCTTGATCCGCAGCGGCAGGTCCTTGGACACGACGGTCACGTCGTACCCCTCGGCCTGGAGGTTCCTGGCCACCGCCAGGATCCGCGAATCGTTGTCCCCCAGCCGGAAGCCGGCCGGCAGGACGCCCGGGTCGGAGTGGTTGAGCTCGACCCGGAGCGTGCCGCCCAGCTCCCCGATCGGGATCGGCGCGTCGAGGCGTCCGTAGGTCACCCGGTATTCATCGAGCAGGCGGAGGGCCTGCCGGGCGAAGTAGCCGAGCTCCGGATGGTGTCGCTTGGCCTCCAACTCCGTGACCACGACGACGGGAAGCACGACCTCGTGCTCGTCGAAGCGGCTCATGGCCGACGGGTCTGCCAGCAGGACGCTGGTGTCGATGACGTAGGTGCGCCGGTCGTGCGCGCGGCGCTTGTTACTGGTCACCACGGGTGGACGAACCCCCTCGGATGAGGTCGGGGTGCGACGGCGTCGCCGGGGAATGGACCGGGCTCGGGCCGCGATGCACGGGCCGTGCGCCGGCCCCTCACGATGTCCGTCCGCGGCTCGTCGGCTCCTGCCGAGCGAACCGCACGGTCGTCCGTGTGCAAAGGGCCTCCCGGGCGGGCGACCCCATGCCACCCGCTGGTGCCGGACGCCCGTGGACCGGGCGTCGACGTGACTGAGATATTCCCTCGAACGTGCGCCGCCATGCCATGGCATATGACGGCGCGACGGTGAACGTTGGGCAACAGCGCCGTCCAACTTGCGGCGATACGCGGCTCACCCTACGGAATGTCCCCGCCGGCTTCCGGTGCGCGGCGGACGGCAACGGGCCGCCGCACCGGTCTCAATCGGCCACCGCCGGCCCCCGGCCGGGCCGCTCGGCGCCACGCCGGGCCGGGCCGAACGTGGTCCGAACGGGCCACTGCACACGGCCGTGCGGCTCATACGACAGAGGGGTTCCTCCGCTACCCCGGCCGGAGCAACGCGGGGTCACCCACGCCCCCGGGCGTGCTCCGGTGCGAGGGGTGGAGCGCTCGTCCCGGGCCGGCCGGGTGCGGGCCGGGGCTTCACGGCCCGTGGCACGAGGATCGGCCGGGTGCCGGCCGCGGTGCGTGCCGCGGCCGGCCGGGCGTCAGCCCCCGTAGCGCCGGTGGCGGGCCGCGTAGTCGCGCAGCGCCCGCAGGAAGTCCACCTTCCGGAACGCGGGCCAGAAGACTTCGCAGAAGTAGTACTCGGAGTGGGCGCTCTGCCAGAGCATGAAGCCCGACAGCCGCTGCTCACCGCTGGTACGGATCACCAGGTCGGGGTCGGGCTGGCCGCGCGTGTACAGGTGCTCGGCGATGTGCTCGACGTCGAGCACCTCGGCGACCTCCTGGATCGACTTGCCGCGCCCGGCCTGCTCCAGGAGCAGCGAGCGCACCGCGTCCGCGATCTCCTGACGGCCGCCGTAGCCCACGGCCACGTTCACCACGATGCCGTCGACACCGCTGGTCGCCTGCTCGGCCTCCTTGAGGACGGCCTGGGTGCGCGGGGGCAGCAGATCGGGCGCGCCGACGTGGCTGACCCGCCAGCGGCCGTCGGCCCCGAGGTCGCGGACCGCGTCCTCGATGATGCCGAGCAGCGGGACGAGCTCCTCCTCGGGCCGGTCGAGGTTGTCCGTCGACAGCAGCCACAGAGTGACGACCTCGACGTCCGTCTCGGCGCACCAGCCGAGCATCTCCTTGATCTTCTCGGCCCCGGCCTGGTGGCCCTGCTCGGCGGTACCGCCGGAGGCACGGGCCCACCGCCGGTTGCCGTCGAGAATGACGCCGATGTGCTTGGGCGCCTGATCGTGGTCGAGGCGGCCTTCCACCCGGCGCGCGTAGAGCCTGTAGGCCAGGTCACGTACCACCCGCGGATACGGGGAGCGGCCCCCGGACAAACGCAGCATCGCCTTCTTCAGCCCCTCCGTGACATGGCGGCCCCGAAGCCAGAAGCCTACTGCGCGCTCGGCCTCCGCCACCAACCCGGCCGGGGCGGAACCCCGTGATAGGGAGGGCGGTGTGACAGACACCTCCCCTTTCCTCGCCGCCGATGAGCGCTACGACACGATGCGCTACCGGCGCACGGGCCACAGTGGCCTCAAGCTGCCCGCGATCTCCCTCGGGCTGTGGCACAACTTCGGCGACGACCGCACCCTGCAGTCGCAGCGCTCGATCCTGCGCCGCGCGTTCGACCTGGGGGTGACGCATTTCGACCTGGCGAACAACTACGGGCCCCCGCCCGGCTCGGCCGAGCTGAACTTCGGCAAGCTCTTCGCCCAGGATTTCCGCCCCTACCGGGACGAACTGGTCCTCTCCACCAAGGCCGGTTACCTGATGCACCCCGGCCCGTACGGCGAGTGGGGCTCCCGGAAGTACCTGCTCTCCTCGCTCGACGCCTCGCTGCGGCGGATGGGTGTCGACTACGTGGACATCTTCTACTCGCACCGGTTCGACCCGGACACCCCGCTGGAGGAGACGATGGGCGCGCTCGCGTCCGCCGTGCGGCAGGGCAAGGCCCTGTACGTCGGCGTCTCCTCCTACAGCGCGGAGCAGACCCGGGAGGCGGCCCGGATCCTGCGCGACATGGGCGTACGGCCGCTGATCCACCAGCCTTCGTACTCCATGATCAACCGCTGGACCGAGGACGACGAGCTGCTCGACACCCTGGAGGCGGAGGGCATGGGATGCATCTCCTTCGCGCCGCTCGCGCAGGGTCTGCTGACGGACAAGTACCTCGACGGCGTGCCGGAGGGCTCGCGGGCGTCCCAGGGCAAGTCCCTGGACCCGGGCCTGCTGAGCGACGACGTCGTGCGGCGGCTGCGGGGACTCCACGCCATCGCCGAACGGCGCGGACAGTCCCTCGCCCAGCTGGCCCTGACCTGGGTGCTGCGGGACGAGCGGATGACCTCGGCGCTGATCGGCGCGTCGAGCGTGCGGCAGCTGGAGGCCAATGTCGCGGCGCTGGACGGCCCGCCGCTCACGGCGGACGAGCTGACGGAGATCGACTCCTTCGCCCGCTCCACGGAGGGCGTGAACATCTGGGCTGCGCGGAGCTGAGGCCCCTGCGGGTTCCGGGGGCGGGATCCGGGTGGGCTGAGATCCGGGTGGGCTGAGATCCGGGTGAGCCGAGTTCGGGGTGGCCTTGGCTCTGGGGGCCTCGCTCCGGGGGCCTCGCTCCAGGGGGCGAGGTCCTGGTGAGGCGGGCCCGAGGGGCCGGGATCCGGAGTTCCTCGGGGCGAGCGGCGTGGGGCGGCTCCGGCGCACTGGGCAAAAAAGCGGGCCGGTCCGTGGGGGGGATACGGACCGGCCCGAGGGGGGGTTTCCACCATAGCGGCTCATAGGGCGTGGTCGGGGCAATGACGGGAGTGACGGCGCGGTGCGCGCGTCGGCCGTCTCCGCCGCGGCCCCCGGCAGGCCCGTCACGCTGGGCCGGGACCGCTCGGGACGGGTCCGGAGACGACTTTGGGAGAGGGGTTAGACGCGGGAGGGGAGCCTTGACTTCCGCCCCGTCCGTCCCAGCAGTCCCAGACGGCCGCTCCCGGACAGGGCCGCTCCCGGACAAAGACGCTCCCGGCCAGGGACGGCGCGTCGGGCACGGGTGGGGAGGGGCAGACGGGTGGCTCCGGGCGGGGAGCCGGGTACGCAGGCGGGTACGGGCCGCCGGGGGCGGGCCGGGTTCGGACGGCCGGCTACGGGCCGGGGGCGCAGGCGGATACGGGCCGGGGGCGCAGGCGGGTGGCTCCGGGGAACCGGGGCGATCCGCGACAGGGAACGGCCCGGTGCGCCGGGTCCGGCAGAGCAGGAGGACGGATGGGCCGCTGGCAGGACGGCAGGAGCACGTTACGGATCGGCGGGGCCGGGGGCGGGAGCACGGGGCTGTCCGAGGCTCGGGAGGCATCGCTGAGCGAGGCGCCGCCCGCTGGTCAGGGGTCGTCCCGGGCCCCGGGTCCGGCCATTCCGGTGGAGATCGCCACGTCCTACCGGGCACGCACCCGCGGTCTGCTCGGGCGCGACGGCATCGAGGGGGCGCTGCTGCTCACCCCGGCCAGTGGGGTGCACACCTTCCGTATGCGGTTCCCCATCGACGTCGCCTATCTGGACCGGCGGCTGCGGGTCATCGCCGTGCGCACCATGAAGCCCGGCCGGCTGGGCCTCCCCCGGCTGCGCGCCCGGCACGTCCTGGAGGCGGAGGCCGGCGCGATGGCGCGCTGGGGGCTGCGGCCCGGTGCGGAGGTCGAGATCGAGATCGGCTGACGGGTCCGCCGCCGGCACAGCCCGGCGCACGCGCGCCGGTCGTCCGTCCGCCGCTCCCGCGCCTCTTCTCCTACTCCTCGGGCTTCCTCTCCCCGGGCTTCTCCTTGCCGGGCTTCTGCTCCCCGGGCGCCTCCTCCCCGGGCTTCTGCTCCCCGAGATCCGTCTTCTCGGGAGCCTTCTCGGGATGCGTCTTCTCGGGGTCCGTCATCCCCTGCTGCGGGGGCCGTGCCGCAGGCGGGGGCGCGCCGTTCGCCGGGCCGGCCAGGAATTCTTCGAACGTGATCCGGCCGACGGCCCGGTCCGGGACGAGGTTGCCGCCCCTCCGCAGGCCCGCGACGAGGGCGCCGGGCAGCCGCAGCGGGACGACGCGGCGTCGGACGCCGGCGGCCCGGAGACAGCTGCGGGCCAGATCGGTGGCGTCGCGGATCTCGGGTCCGCCCATGTCGGGCACGCGTCCGGCCGCCGGTCCGGCGGCCAGTTCCACCAGCCGGTCCGCGACCTCGCGGACGTCGACCGGCTGGAACCGCACCCCGGCCGCTGTGAGAACGACCGGCAGCCGCCGCTGTGCCGACGTCATCCGCGCCACCAGATCGTGGAACTGAGTGGCCCGGAGCACGGTCCAGGGGAGTCCGGAGTGCTCGATCAGCCGCTCGGCGGCCAGCTTGGCCCGGTAGTAGCCCAGCGGCAGCCGGTCGATCCCGACGATGGAGATGTAGACGAGGTGCGGCCGGCCGGCCCGTTGGGCGGCCTCGGTCAGCAGTCTGGTGGCTTCGACGTCGCCGCGGCCGTTGGCGGTGGCGCAGTGGATGACGGCGGTCACCCCGTCCAGGGCCGCGTCGAGTCCTTCGCCGGTGCGCAGATCGCCGGTCGCCCAGGTGTACGGCATCCGGTCGGCCTCGGCTCGGGGGCGCCGGCTCAGCACCCGCACCGGGATGCCGTCGTCGAGCAGCCGACGGACGACGGCCCGTCCGAGCGTGCCGGTGCCACCGGTCACCAGAACGGTTCCGTTCACCGTGCGTACCTCCCAGCAGGCGGCCCGCTCGCGGGGGCGGGCGCGGATTCGAGACGGGCCCGGCCGCGGCGGGACAGCCGAGTGCGCGCGGTCGGCTCGTCCACCGGGTGTGCGGCGGACCGGCGGGCGGGGTCGCGCGCTCGGCCGACGCCCTCCGATGCCGGTGCCGTTGCCGGTCCGGACGCCTCAGCTTGTCATGGGCACCGGGCGGAGGAGGTGATCGGAGTCACCGGATGGGCCGTTCGGCCGTTCCGTCGTCCCTCCGGCTCGGCTGATGGCTGTGCCGTACGGAACTCCCGTGGCGGCCGGGAGGCTTGTCCCGCCCGAGAGCGACGCACCGTCATTCGACTCCCCCGTCGGCTGCGTCCATGACAGAGGACGCGTCGCCTGCTGTGACCCTCCGATGCCCGAGGGTGATGACGCGGGGGCGCACCTCAGCCGTGTTCCGGTGTGCTTTCGCTCACCGCTCCGCCCCCGGCCCGGCGGGGCCGGTCCGCCGGCCGTGACTCCGGCACATCCGCTCCCACCTGGCAGAACAGCACTCCGCAGCGTGGGACTTGCGCCGGTTCGCGCTCTTGACAGCGCTCGGTTGACCGCGCTCCGGGCGGGCCGACATTCATCCCGGTCTGCCCTTGGCACGTGTACAAATTCCCCGCCTGAACAGGAGCCCCTTATGACCGTCATTGCTCCGGCCTCCGATCGCGGGTCCCTTCCCGAGCCGCCCGCATCGTGGCAGTACAGCCTCCAGGTGCCCCACGACCCCCTGGGACCGGCCATCGTCCGGTCGACCGTCCGCATGGTTCTGGACCAGCACGGACTGAACGAACTCGCGGACACGGCGGAGCTGCTGACCTCGGAGCTGGCGACGAACGCGTACCGCTACTCGACGGGCCCCGCGTCCGTGCGGCTCAAGTGGACCGACGACACCCTCCGGATCAGCGTCTGGGACACCAACCCGGCTCTGCCCTCGCCGATTCCGGCCGATCTGGAGAGCGAGGGCGGCCGGGGGCTGCTGCTCGTCCGCCTCTGTTCGGACAACTGGGGCCGTTACGCGCTCACGGAACGGCAGGTCGGATCGGGCGGGAAAGTGGTGTGGTGCGAGATCCGGCACCCGGAGGCCGCCGCGAGCTGAACGATGGGCCGCCTCGTCGAGCTGAACGACCGGCCGCCTTGTCGATGGGGGCTGTCGGCGCGCCGCGGACGTTCAGGACGCGAAGCCGCCGAGCAGCAGTCCCAGCAGAGCGCCGGTGAGCATGAACGGACCGAAGGGGACCGCGGTCTTCCGGCCCGCGCGCCGCAGCACGATGAGCCCGACGCCGTAGACCGCGCCGAGCAGGAAGCCCGCGAACGTACCCGTGAACAGGACGGCCCAGCCGTACCAGCCGAGCACCGTGCCCAGGCCGAGGGCCAGTTTGACGTCACCGAAGCCCATCCCGCTCGGGTGGATCAGGAACAGCAGGCCGTAGAGCCCGCCCAGGGCGCAGCCCCCGAGCAGGGCGCCCGGCCAGGACCCCGCGGAACCGGGGAACAGGGCGGCCACCCCGAGCAGGGCGGCGGCCCCGGCGGTCAGCGACAGGGTGAGCACATCCGGGAGACGTTTGACGGCGGTGTCGACCAGGGCGAGCGCCACCCCGACGGGCGCGAGCAGCAGCCAGACGGCCAGTTCCGGCCGCTTGCCGACGGCCGCGGAGAGCATGGCGCAGACCAGCGAGGTGAGGAGGGCGACGATCACGGCCGGGGGACCGTAGGCGTGGACGCGGTGCGGGCGGCCGCGCGCTCCGGAGGGCCCCGGCGGAGCGGCCGGCGCGGCGGGAGCGGCGGGAGCCTTGGGAGCGGCCGGACCGGTCGGTGCCGTGAGAGCGATCGGGTCGGTCGGCGTCGTGGGAGCGATCGGATCGGTCGGTGCCGTCGAGCCGGTCGGCACCGTCGGGTCCGTCGGTCCCGTCGCGTCGGTCGGTCCCGTCGCGCCAGTCAGTGTTGTCGGGTCGGTCGGTGCGGTGGGCGCATCCGGTGTGCCGTGCGCAGCCGAAGTGCCGGGCCCGGTCGGTGCGTTCGGCCCGGTCGGGCCGGTGGAGGCCGTGGGTGCGGGGAGCGTGCCGTCGGGGTGATCGTCCGGGAGGCCGGCCGGTGCCGTGGGCGCCGGGGCCGCACAGCGTGCGAGGCCGAGCCAGCCGCCGGCCGGTCCGGTGATCGGATGGCCCTCGGGGCACGCGGCGCGCCACTGCTGCTCGGGCTCGACGGCCAGCCGGTATACGGCTCGCGGCACGAACACCCCGGCGACGGCGCCGTAACAGGCGGCGAGGACGGTCAGTATCGGATGCACCCCCCGACCCTACGGGGCCGGGAACAGCGGCCGTCAGGGCAGTCCCGGGCCGGAGGGCGCGCCACGCCGTCCGGGCGGTACGGAGCCCGCACCTGCCGCGTCGGGGGCCGGACCGGGCCCGCGGAATCGGGCCGTCCTGCCCCCGCGGCGGTCATCCGCCGCCGCCCGGCTCGGCGCGGGGGAAGCTGACCTCGACACGGCGGTTCTTCTTCCGGCCCTCCTCGTCGTCGTTGCCGGCGATCGGATAGTCCTCGCCGTAACCGCGGATCTCGTAGGTGACGTCCGACCCCAGGAGCCCGGCGAGGACCCGCTGCACCGCGTCGGCGCGCTTCTTGGACAGCACGTCGCCGTGGGCGGAGGAGCCGAGGTTGTCGGTGAAGCCGAAGACCCGGACGTTCGGGGCGTCCTGTTTCTCGATCTCGTCCGCGATCTCGCGGATGCGGGACCGGGCGCCGTCGCCGATCTTCGCGCTGTCCTTGCCGAAGAGCACCTCGGCCTGCAGGGCGAAGGTGACGCTGCGGTTGGTGTCCTCCCGCCGTTCCTCACCGCCCTCGGACTCGACCACCGACGTGATGTCGAGGACCTTGGCCGGGGCGAGGGTGGCACCGTTCACCATCTTGAGCCCGGGGTCGTCGGCATCGACGCGCACCGGCGCCGCCGCGGGCCCGGGCAGCCCGGGCGGGTCGTCCGCCACGGCGTGCGGGGCGGGGACGAGCGTCAGCGCGGCCACGGCGCACGCGCCGACGGCGAGCGCGGCGGCCGGACGGGGGCGACGGGGCGTGGTCATGGGGCGCTCACCCGGAGATCTCGATCGAGGCGGAGGGGAAGGTCGGGATCTGGAAGTCGACCTTGCGGGTGTTCGCCGGCGGAGCGGGGAACTGGGCGAAGACGGGGACGCTCTTGCCTGCTTCGATGTCCGATTCGAAGGTGGTGCACAGGGGGCGGCCCTCGGTGTCCCGGAGGACGTAGTAGCGCTTCTTGCCGGTGCTGTCGACGAGGGTGGCTCCGCCGAGGGACTCGCCGTGCTTGAGAACCTCCTCCTCGTCGCCGCTCCAGTCGGTGGCATCGGTCGAGATGAAGTCCTCGTCGCTGGTGTTCTTCAGTGTTCCGGAGACGGTCACGAACCCCCCGGAGTCCCGATCGGCCTTGGTGACCGTGATGATCAGTCCGCTCCTGCCCTCGATCGTCGCCAGCACCTGCCTCGGCTCGGCGGCGTCGTTGTCCTGTCGCTCCGTCGCGCCGTCGCCCTTGGCCCGTTCCGTCCGCTTGGGCTCCTGCGGCTTGCCTGCCTCCTCGCCACCACAGCCGGAAACGACGAGAACCAGAGCGGCCGCCAGCGCGACCGCGGCGGTGCCCCTTCGGGCCCCTGATGTCTGCCCAGTGCTCATGAACCATGTGTCCTTTACTCGTCGTTCGCTGGGTGCCGCTCAGTCCCTGAGGTGAACGGAGAACAGATCCGCCGCTTCCGGGAGGGGAGCGCCGTCCCCGGGGCCGATGACCCAGACCTGACCGTCGCAGTCGAGTTCGAGCCCCGGCTTCTCCTCGTCGGCCTCCGGGTCCTCCTCGCCGCCGGGCTCGTCCGTCTCCTCCGGTTCGTCGTCGGCGGGACCGGTCGCGCCGTCGTCGGGACGGCCGGACGCGGTGCCGGAGGGAGTCGGCGCAACGCGGCAGAGCGGCTCGACGACCGCGGTCGCCGTGGCACGGGCGTGCCGGTTCTCCGTGCCGGGAACGATGGAGTCGCCGACGGTGCTCCGGGTCTCCACGGTCACGGTGAACCCGTCGTCCACCCGACGGCAGCCCTCGCCCCCCACGACATCGGCGTCGTTCCGGGCCGCGAAGGACTGCGCCTCGGCGCACGCGGTCGCGAACTCGACTCCCTGCCCGTTCAGCAGGTCCAGCAGGTCACCGAGGTCGAGGAGGGGGTCCAGCAGGGCCGTGCGCAACTGGGCGCGCGCGTCCTGGGCCGCGGCCAGCGCGGCGGCGTCGGCAGCGGTCTGGCCACCGCTGCGCCGGTCCACGGCCTGAGCGACCGCGAAGTACGCGAACGCAAGAAAGAGCAGGCCCGCCACCACCGTGATGTAGATGGGGAAGGCCTGCCCGGTGTCGCCGGACCGGCGGGAACTCAGGCCTGGCCGGTGACCTTGCTGATCTGTTCGCCGATCGCCTTGTAGATGGTTTTGCCGATCTTGGTGCCTGCCAGGGCGCCCACGATCAGGACGACGACCGCGATGATGCCCAGGTACTCGACCGCCGTCTGGCCGCGGTCCCACGGCTGGGCATAACGCTTCCGGAACGCCGCGCCGGCCGTCCTGCTCCAATGGGCCGCGCGTACCTCGGTCGTCACGTACGCCTTGGTCAGCAGATCGCTCATGATGTTCCCCTCGTTCGGGGCTCGCCCCTCGCAGAGGGGTGGCCCGGGTCCCGTGGGCGCCGTCCCCGTTCGCGGTGGTGCTCTCGCCGGTGCCGCTGTCGACCCGGGCACCGTAGGCCGACGGGAGGGTCCGGCCCCAGGGCCCAGGGGCCCAAATCCGGGCCCGGATCCGGCCGTTCGCCCGCGCGCCGGGGTGCGCTCCGGAGTCCGGCCGGCCCGTGGGCCGTGCGTCCTCAGTCACGGTGCGCTCCTCTCGCCACGCCGGCCGGGGCTCCCCGCGCGATGCCCATCCACACGGCGATCGCGGCACCGCGGCTCTCGCACCGCAACTTGCCGAAGATCCGGTTGATGTGGTTCTTGACCGTCTTCTCGCTGATGAAGCACGCGGCGGCGATGTGCTGGTTCGACATCCCTGTCGTGATCAGTTCCATCACCTCCGCCTCCCGCCGGCTCAGCCCGAACTGCGCCCGGTCCACCGGGCTTCCGCTCCGCGGCTCCCCGACTGCCCTCCACGGGTCGGCCGATGGGCTCCGCCCCCCGGAAGACCCGGCTATCGACTGTCCCATATTTCGTCGCACTTGCAAAGAAGTCCAGGATTCCAGTGGACTGCCCGGCGTCGGGACGACACCCTTGTGGGCGGCCCGGCCCTGCTGCGGCACACCGGCAGCAGGGGGCGGCACGGGCCCGGCTCCACGGGCCTCAGTGGCCGGTTCGAACCCCGTCGGCGCAGCCGGATCCCGATGCCCGCCGGGCCTCCCGGGAGCCGCCGCGGAGGGTGCGTCGTACGCTCCGGCGCGAACGTGCTCCCGCAATGCATCGGCAGCGGTCACCGTGAAATGGGCCCGCCCCGCACAGAGGTCGCGCACCGCGAGAACGAGCTGGTCGACGGTGAATTCACCGTGCACCAGATAGCCGCCCGCACCCAGCCGGAGGGCTTCCCGGACGACGTCGCGCTCACCGCTGTAGGTGAGCATCAGGACCGGTGCGAGGGGCGTCAGATGGGGCAGGGCCTCGATGCCGTCGACGCCGGGCATCCGGACATCCAGCAGGATCACGTCCGGGCGGTGCCGGAGCGCGGCGTCGTACGCCTGGCGTCCGTCGGCGGCCTCGGCGGCCACCTCGATGCCCTCGCGGCTGCCGAGCAGCGTGCTGAGGCCGGCCCGTACCACCGGGTTGTCGTCGGCGACGACCACGCGCAGCGGCCGTGAGCCGGGAGGTTCCCGGAGGGCGGCGGGCGGGGACGGGGTGGTGCCGCATCCGCCGGTGCCGGGCAGGACCGTCATGGCGTGCGGCCTCCTCTCGTTGGGCGGGAACGGGGAGGTGCGGGGTGGAGGAACTCGGGGGGTTCGGTGGGCTGTTGCTGTGGACGCGGAGGCTGTGGATCCGGAGTTTGTGGACCCGGAGTTTGTGTACCCGGCGGCTGTGGCCCGGCAGGCCGCGGACCGAGGGGTTGAGCGGCGGGTGGCTGCCGGACGGCGGGAGCGGACTGGACACCGGTAGAAGGCTGGCCGCCAGGCCGGTGGCCGACCGGAGGTACGGCGGCCATCGGCAGGTCGAGACGGACCTCGGTGCCGCTGCCCGCGCCGCCGCGCCCGATCCGCAGCCGCGCGCCGAGCGCCGCCGCGCGCTCCACCATGCCGACGAGCCCGAAGTGCCCGCCCTTGCGCAGGCCGTCCAGCGTGGTGCCGGGCGGCAGTCCGCGGCCGTCGTCCAGGACCCGGAGGCACAGCATCCGGTCCGCGACGCCCGCCTCCACCACCACATGCTCCGCACGGGCGTGCCGGGCGGCGTTGTCCAGGGCTTCCCCCACGATCACCAGCAGCTGGCGCGCCACGGCGTACGGCACCGGGGGCACGGGGGCCTCGTTCAGCGGGCGGACCCGGGCGTCGAGGCCGCTCCGGCCCGCGAAGTCGGCCACCCGCACGGCGAGTTCCGCGGGAAGGTCCGTGCCGGCGCTGTCGATGTCGGTCTCCCGGCGCAGGTCGGAGAGGAGTTCGCGGGACTCGGCGGCCGCCCGGCGGGCGGCACGGGCGACGGTTCCGGCCTGCCGTCCGACCTCGTCCGGGTCCATCCGTCCGGCGCTGCCCGCCAGGCCGTCGGCGGCGAGCGCCAGACCGTGCAGCGTCTTGGCCACCGAGTCGTGCATCTCGCGGGCCAGCCGGGCACGTTCGGCGCCCACCGCCTCGGTGACGGCGAGCCGGGCGCGGGCCTCGGTCAGGGCCCGGGTGGCCGCGCCGACCCGGAACATCAGACCGCGCAAGGTGACCCCGATGGCACCGGCGACCACACAGAACCCGGCCAGCAGATAGGCGTTGGGACCGGTGGCGTCGAGCCGGCCGTCGGCGGCGTAGAGCGTGGCCAGGAGCAGCACGTCGAGCCCGGCGAACACCCCCGCGCCGCGCCAGCCGTAGACCAGCCCGGCGAGCAGCGGAGTGCAGCTGGTGACGTACGCCAGGGTCGACTCGGGGGTCGCGGTGATGAGGAGCAGCGAGCCGAAGACCATGTCGACGGCGAGCAGCGCGGGGTGCCGCAGCAGCAGCGGGCCGAACCGCTCCCAGTCCCGGAAGAGGACGTAGGAGCCCATGAACGTGACGACGACGGCGCCCCCGACGAGGCAGGAGGGCAGGCCGGGGGCGGTCCGGGCGAGCGCGGCCGGGGCCGCGACGCCGATCATCGCCATCCGGAATCCGAGGACCTGCCGGCACAGCGCCTGGAGGGCGCTCACCTGGATGCCGAGCGAGGGTTCGCCGGAACAGTCCGGGTCGCGCGACCACTCGGGGCTGTACGGGTGCTCGGAGGGTGCGGGACGCCCGTGGCCGTGCGGGGGCTCGGACGGTGCGGGGCGCCCGTGGCCGTGCGAGGGCTCGGACGGTGCGGGACGCCCGCGGCCGTACGGGTGCTCGGACGGTGCGGGACGCCCGTGGCCGTGCGGCTGCCCGGGCGGCGGGGGACGCTCCGGGCCGTGCCCGTCCGCGGTGCGGGGCGGACGGCGCTCGGAGCCGTACGCGTGCCCGGGTCCGTACCGGTGCTCGTCGCGCCCCGGCGGACCCGGCCGTGCGGTGCCCGCGGGGTCGCCGGTCAGGCCTCCGTGCGCGACGTTCTCTCGCCGGGGCATCCGGTCGGCACCTCCTTCCACCGCGTCCGCGTCCGTCACTGTCCGGTGATCGCGCCGAAGTCCGCGCCCGAGCCGAAGACGAAGCCCGCGACCAGCAGGATCATCGTGGCCGGGACCATGAACGTGGTGATCACGGCGGTGGCCTTCGGCACGGCCCGGGCGGCTCTGCGGCGGGCGTTCTGGGCGTCCGTCCGGCGCATGTCGGTGGCGATCTGGATGAGGATGTCCACGATCGGGGCGCCCAGCTCCTCGCCCTGCTGGAGCGCCGTCACGAACATCGCGACCTGTTCGGAGTCGTTGCGCCGGCGCAGTTCGTCGAAGGCCTGCCGGCGGCTGACGCCCATGTCCATCTGGCGCAGGGTGATGCGGAGTTCGTCGGCCCACGGGCCCGCGTACTGGTCGGCGACCCGGTCCAGGGCCTGCCGGAAGCCCAGGCCCGCGCTCACCACGACGGCGAGGACGTCGAGGAAGTCGGGGAGCGTCCGCTCGATGACGTCCTTCCGCTGGCGGATCGCCGCGCGGATGCCGACATCCGTCCACCAGATACCGAAGGCGAGCAGGAGGGCGGCGAGGACGAGGTTGCCCTTGTCGAGCATGACGAACGCCCCGACGGCGCCGAGGACGCCGTAGACCGCGCGGCGGGCGGCGTAGCGGTCGAGGGTCAGGCCGCCGGGGTTGCCGGCCAGGTCGATTCGCCGCCGGACCGCGTCGACCCGCTTCGGGCCCATCATGCGCAGCACCAGGGGGGCGAAGCGCATGCCGAGCCGGTCGATCACCGAGCCGACGGCGGTCGTCCGGGAGGCGCCGACCTCCAGGGCCACGGCGAGATCGCCGGGGAGCCGGGCCTCCGCCCGGTACATGCGCAGGCCCTGGAAGGCGCCCAGGACCCCGAGGCCGATCACCGACGCGAGCAGCAGTCCCACGGTTGCGCTCCTCTCAGACGTCGATCTTCGACATACGGCGGATCAGGAAGAACCCCAGCCCGTAGAGGCCGAGGGCGACGAGCACCGCCGCCTGGCCGACGGCGGACGAGGTCATCCGGTCCAGCGATCCCGGCATGACCTGGTTCATCAGCAGCAGCGCGCCCAGCCCCAGCAGCGGCACCGCGAACGCCGTGAGGGTGACCTGGGAGAGCTGGGTGCGGACCTCGCGGCGGGTCTCCTTGCGCTCCTCCAGCGTCACGGTGAGGTTCCGCAGCGAGCCGACGACCGTGCCGCCCGCCCGGTTGGACAGGACGAGGGTGGTGACGAGGACGACGAGTTCCCGGGAGGGCAGCCGGCCGGTGAGCTCCGCCAGGGCGTCGTCGACGGAGTGGCCGACCGACAGCTTGTCCGCCACCTTGCCCAGTTCCTCACCGGCCGGTGCCTCCAGTTCGTCGGCGGCCATGGACAGCGCCGTGCGCAGGGCGAGGCCGGCCTGGGTGGCGTTGGCCAGGATCCGGGACAGCTCGGGGAGCTGGTTGATGAACCGCTCGTTGCGCCTGCCGCGCTGCCAGTTGAGGAACGCGAAGGCCGCCCAGACGCCGATCAGCCCGGCGATCGGGCCGAAGAACGCGGCGAGCACCGAGGCGCCCACGAGCCACAGCCCGCCGGCGAGGAGCGCCGTGAAGACGGTGAACTCGCCGGCGGTGAGGTCCAGGCCGGTCGCCGCGAGCCGGTTGTCGAGGTGCCGGCCGTAGCGGGTGCGCCGCAGCCGCCGGTCGAGGCCAGGGAACCGCCGCCGGCGGCCGGGGACGGGCACGGGGCCGACGGCGGTGAGCCGGTCGACGACGGCCTGCCGCTGGGCCTTCCCGGTGGCGTAGGCGTGCCCGCCGAGGACCGCGAGGCAGCAGGCCAGCAGCGTGACACCGAGGGTCGGTAGCGCGAGATGGTCCATGTCGGGGGCCGGCTTCCCTTTCGTGGGGTTCGGCGGGGCGTGGGGTTCGGCGGGCGTGGGCTTGGTCGGGGCGTGGGCTTCGGCAGGGCGTGGGCTCGGTCGGATGGGGCTGCGTCGGATCGGGTCGGCTGTCGGGAGGCCGTCGGCTGGAGGGCGGCTAGAGGGCTCTTCGGGTGTCGAGCTGGTCGTCGGAGGCGGCGACGCCGAACGCGGGCGGGACGGCCTCCCCCGCGTAGTGCAGGCGTTCGGCGGTACGGGCGGGCAGGGGCAGACAGCGGAAGCTGCCGTGCACGATCCGGTCGGCCCCCAGCGGCCGGGCGTCGAACCGGCAGACGGAGACGATGCGGAAGGGCTCCCGGCCGCGCGAGGACAGCATGGTGATCTCGTCGATCCGGCGGGATCCGTCGGCGTGCCGGGCCAGTTGGACGATGCAGTCGACGGCGCTGTTGATCTGGTCCTGGAGCGCCTCGAACGGAATCTCCACCTCCGACATGGACGCCAGCGTCTGCAGCCGCATCAGCGCGTCCTCGGCGCTGTTGGCGTGCACGGTGGCCAGCGAACCGTCGTGGCCGGTGGACATCGCCTGGAGCATGTCGAGGGTCTCGCCGCCCCGGACCTCGCCGACGATGATCCGGTCCGGGCGCATCCGCAGCGAGTTCCGCACCAGGTCGCGGATGGTGACCCGGCCCTTGCCCTCGACATTGGGCGGCCGGGTCTCCAGCCGGACCACGTGCGGCTGCTGGAGCTGGAGCTCGGCGGCGTCCTCGACGGTGATGATGCGCTCGCCCTCGGGGATCAGCCCGGAGAGGGCGTTGAGCAGCGTCGTCTTCCCGGAGCCGGTGGCGCCCGAGACGATGATGTTGAACTTGGCGCGGACCAGCGCCGAGAGCAGCATCAGCATCGGCTCGTCGAGCGTGCCGAGCCCGATCAGTTCCGGCAGCCGGTAGGCGCGGGGGAAGCGCCGGATGGTGAGCGTGGCGCCGGTGAGGGAGAGCGGCGGGACGATGACGTTGACGCGCTCACCGGAGGGCAGCCGGGCGTCGACCATCGGATTGGACTCGTCGACCCGGCGGTTGACGGTCGAGACGATGCGCTCGATGGTCTGCATCAGCTGGTCGTTGGAGGCGAAGCGCAGCGGCAGCCGCTCCACCCGGCCGGCCCGCTCGACGTAGATGTGGTCGGGCCCGTTGACCATGATCTCGGTGATGGAGGCGTCCTCGAGGAGGGGTTCCAGCACACCGAGGCCGAGTGCCTCGTCGACGACCCGGCGGATCAGCAGGGAGCGTTCGTGGGTGGAGAGGACCGGCCCCTCGCGGCTGATGATGTGGCCCAGCACGCGTTCCAGACGGGCCCGGCGCTCGGCGGCGGCGAGCAGCGACATCTCCGCGAGGTCGATCTCCTCCAGCAGCTTCGCGCGGTAGACGGCGACGAGATGGCTCTCCTCGTGCTGCCCGCCCGCCGTCTCGGGGGAGGTGATGCGCGCCCTCAGGCTCATGCGGTGCTCCTCGGTGCGGGGCTCACGGGGCCGGCTCGTCGCGGGGCATGGTGGCGGACTTCTCCACCGGGCCGAAGCTCTCTATCCCGGGGATGACCGAGGGGATCGGCACCCGAACGGTGGCGGAAGCGGCGTCGGACCCGCCGGCGTCGGAGACGACCTCGGCGCGCCGGGCGACCCAGTCGCTCATCGACGCGTGGCCCGCGGCCACCGGGTCGGTGGCGGGCTCCGCGCGGGCCGCCGTACGGGCCGCCGCGCGGGCACCGGTCCGTGCCTGCGCCGCCACGTACCCGGCGAGGCCCAGCTGCACGGCGGCGAGGACGACGACCAGCAGCACGGGCAGGAAGCCCAGGAACTCGACCGAGGCCTGACCGCGGTCCCGGGGCTGAGGACGGAGCCGGGGCCGGGGGTGCGGCGTGGCCGACGGGAGCCGGACCGACGACAGCAGATTCGACCGGCGCCGGGCCCACCGGCACCAGGCCGACGACAGCCGGTTCGACGGGAGCCGGCAAGACGGGCACCGCTCCGACGGCGGCCACCGCCGCTCCGGTCGCGCGGGTTCCGGCGTCATCCCCGGTCCTCCGTGGCCGCTCCGGCGTCCCCGGTGACCGTGAACGGGAAGGAGACCCCGCCGGGGAAGAGCACGGGGACCTTCAGACCGACGCTCACCTTCGTCAGCCCGTTCTCGGTGCGCGGAGCGCCGACCCGGGCCCCGTCGGCCCAGGCGCGGGGCAGGTCCTCGGTGGCGGCGGCCTCGACGCCGGTGCCTCCGCCCCCGGCGGCGACCGCCGCGGCGCGCGCGCCCCGGTCGGCCGCGTCACCGGCCAGGGTGAAGGTGTAGCCGACGAGCACGAACTGCCAGAGCAGCACCAGCACCACGAGGATCAGCGGGGTGATCCCCAGGAACTCGACGGAGACCTGGCCGCTGTCGGCGCCGCGCCGGCGGCGGCCCGACGCCGCCCAGCGCCCGGCCGGTCTGCGCGTTCTGCCGCCCGGAACGCCGCCCCGTCCCTCCGCTCCGGCCGGGCCGCCGCCACCGGACAGGCCCAGCTCCCCGGCCAGTCCCCACAGCGCCTGTTTGACGGTGGAGCGGCTGTCCAGGTCCTGGAGCCGGCCCGCATCGACACACGGCTGGAGCTCCTTGAAGTTCGCCGGAACCACCGTGCGGGCGACCTGGGTTCCGGTGGTCCGTCCGACGATCGCGGGCTGGATCTCGGTGGTCCGGTTGTGCCGGTTCACCACGGTGGTGGTCTCCTCGGCCTTGCGGATCTGCAGCCGGTCCCAGAGCCGCACCATCCGCTTGGCCGACCGCACCGCGACCACGTCCGGCGTGGTGACCAGCAGCGCGGTGTCCGCCATCTCCACCGCGGCCGCGTTCGCGCCGTTCATCTGGGCGCCGCAGTCGATGACGACCAGTTCGTAGCGGCTGCGCAGGGCGCTGACGATCTGCCGGGCCGCCCGGTCGCCGACCTCCTCGCCGCGCTCCCCCTCGTCCGGGGCGAGCAGCAGCCCGAGTCCGGTCGGGTGGGTGAAGAGGGCGTCCTGCAGCACTCTCGGGGAGAGGTCGCTGATGCCCGCCAGGTCGACGATCGACCGGCGGAACTGCACGTCCAGGCAGGAGGCCACGTCCCCGGACTGGAGGTCCATGTCGACCAGGGCGACGCTGCGGCCGGACGCGCGGACGGCGAGCGCCAGGTGGATCGCGGTGAGGGTGGTGCCGACGCCGCCCTTGGCGCCGGTGACCGTGACCACCGTGCCGCCGGGGCCGGTCAGCACGTCGCCGTCGGAGCCGAGGTGCCGCCGGACGCCCACCGCCCACTGGACGGTGGCCTGCACCCGGGCGGCCAGTTCGTCGTAGGAGAGCGGCAGTCCGAGGAGGCCGCGGGCGCCGGAGTCCATCGCCGCCGCGTACAGCCCGGGGCTCATGTCCGCGGTGATCAGGATGGTGCCGACCGCCGGGAAGCGGAGGGCGATGTCGCGGATCAGCTCCAGGGCGGGGACCGGGCCGATCCGCTCGTGGACGAGCACCACCTCGGGCAGGTCCATGACGGACTCGCCGGCGAGCCGGGCGAGGGTGTCGACCAGCGCGGTGGAGTCGGCGGCGGCCGGCAGCGGCTCGGTGTCGGGCAGCTGGCCGATCAGCGTGGTGATCGCCCGGGCGGCGTCGGGATCGCCGACGACCGGGAGGATTCGGGTGGCCATCCGGTGCCTCACCTGTCTCCGTCAAGGGTGTAGGTGCGCTCGTTCCGGGGGATCGACGCATCGCCCCCGGGAGCGACCAGGGCGAGCCGCACGCGCGTGGCGAAGGACTCCGCGTAGGCCACCCGCTGGGCGTCGCCGGTGTCCAGGGCGAAGGTGATCGGCACTGCCTCGCCGCTTCCGCCCCTGCGCCGCTCCTCGTCGTTCCGGGGCCGCAGGGCGGTGAGTTCGCCGACGTCGATGACGCGGGCCCGGTCGACGATGACCTTGGAGACGGGGGCGCGGTCGTCCCGGTCGCCCTCGAAGGTCGCGTAGATGTTGACGCTGGATCCTGGGGTGATCTTGCCGGCGACGCCGGTGGCCGCGTCGATCATGATGGCGATCTCCTGCTGCCCGGCCTGGAGTGCGGGACGGTCGGCGATCATGTCGGACTGGAGCAGGGAGCCCTTGCGCAGCGGGTTGACGGCGATCTTTCCGCGGAGGTCGCCGAGGTCGGTCACGGCGGTGCGCGGCAGCCAGCGCTCGGGCACCGATATCCGCCGGAACTGCCCGGAGTCCAGCGTCCGGTAGGCCGGCACGTCCGCCTTGAGTTCGTAGGCCGTCGTCTCCGGCCCGACCTTCGACTCCACGTCGCTGATCACGGAGAGCACGCCCGCGAAGGCTCCGCCCGCGCAGAGGACGGAGAGGAGCAGCAGGATGACGCCACGGCGCTGGCGTGAGTTCATAAGGGGATTCCTCGTCGGGGTACGGGGCCGTTGCGGGTGGCGGGTGCCGGGTGCGGCGGGCGGGGCACGGCGCGGCGCGCGTGCGGGCCGGGGTCACGCCGGGGGCCGGGCCGCACGGAGGCCACCGGGAACGGCCGGACGCGGGGAGCTCTCACCGGTTCGGGCCGCCGTGGGACGCCGCCGGGAGCTCGGGCCGGAGCAGCGGGGCGGAGCAGAAGGCACAGCGGTCGCCGATGAATTCGAGCCCGCACCAGTGACAGAGGTCCCGGCGCACCGAGGCGACGAGCTGGTACAGCATCACGGGATCACGGATGGCGGCCGCGAATTCGATGAGCTTTCCGGTGCCCCACCAGCGGGGCGATTCCTCGGGGAGCCGGGCGTCCTGGACCTCCTGGACGCGCCACTGCCGGGCGAGGGTGCCGGTGACCCAGTCGGACCGGAGCCGGCCGCCCGCCACGGTGAGCCGGGTGTCGAAGCCGGGGCCCTCCAGCGTGGTGTCCGGCCGGACGCGGACGAGCCGGGCCTCGGGGGCGGCGAGGACGCCGTAGCGGGTGCCCGGCAGCCAGGAGCCGAGGTGGGACGCGAGGCCGACGGGCATCCGGTCGAGCCGGGCGACGGAGGCGAGCAGCGCGCCCGCGTGGATGTAGTGGGAGAGGAGCCGGGCCGCGGAGGCGAGGACTCCGGGGCTGAAGTCGCCGAGCGACAACTGGCGTAACTGGCGGACGAGCACGGCGACGGCGAGCGGCGGGAGGCCGACCGGCAGCAGGGCGATCCGGTCGCTCTCCATGACCGACCGCACGGTGTGCAGGCGCCGGACGAAGTCCCGGTCGATCGAGGAGGGGTAGAGCGCGATGACGTAGCCGTGCTGTTCGACCAGGACCTGGAAGGTGGTCAGTGCCGCCTCCAGCTCCTGCCGGGCGGGCGGCTGCAGCACGACCGCGGTGGGCGTGTGCCGGTCGGCCGGCGGAAGCACCAGCTCGGGGCTGGTGACTGCTATGGCGGTGAGCACGTGTGGTTCCCCGTTCCACTCCGCACCCGGCCGGACCCGGGGACGGTAGATCATCCCTGTACGCACTGCTCGAGGTGATGGCGCTGCCCCCTGACGCCTCCGCAGCTTATCCGCGCGGTGAGCGCCAGAGAACACTCCGCAAGGAACGATCAGCGCAGAGTTCATCGCCAAAACGGGCGAGACGGCCCGGATCACCCGAACACGGGCCGGTGGCGGGACGGTCGAGCGGCCGGAGGCTGCGGTGACGTGGGGGACGGCGATGACGTACGTCCGGCCCCTGAGCGGTGGCGGACAACCGGCCCACCGCCCAGGACGCGCCGCGCGGTCGCGCCCGGGCCCGGCCGCGAGGGATCCAGGGCCTGTCGTGGCGCCTGGGAAATTCCCTCCCCGAATCACCCGTTCGGCTCAGCCCGGCCCGGCGCCGGGACCACGGCATGCGGGCCGGCCGCCCCCCGGCGGCCGGCCCACGTCGGAACCGCGCGTTCCGTCAGGAGCGGAGCCCCGACGGCTTCGGCAGCTCACACCCCGGCAGCGTCAGGTCGACCTTGTTGCCGGCCCCGATGCAGCGGGTGATCCCATAGGTCTGCTGGGCGTAGTTGATGCCCTCGCGCACCGTCACCGTGCCGTTCTCGTCGACTTCACAGGGGTTGTTGTCGGTGCACCGCTCCCCGTCCTCGTTGCCGGTGTTGTTGACCGCGACGACCTTGCCGGTCGCGGCGTCGACCACGGGCGAGCCCGAGGTGCCGCCGATGGTGTCGCAGGCGGCGGTGTAGCGGACGGAGTCCTTCCAGGTCCATTCACCCTCCCGCAGCCGGTGGGCGAAGCCGTCGACGTTGCAGCTGTAGATCCGCTTCCAGTAGCCGGAGACCACCTTGATGGCGGTGCCCTGCGCCGGGCGGTCCGCGGAGAGCGGCAGGGCTCGGATGCCGTACCGGGACTCGATCGCGGCGTAGCTGGTGTTGAGCTGATAGAGCGACACGTCGGTGTCGGTCATGGTGGCGTACGCGACCTTGGTGGCCCGGAGCGTGGCCACCTTCCGGCCGGCGGAGTTCAGCAGGCTGAACGACCGGCTCGACGCCTTGTCGACGACGACCTCGCCCGCACCCGGCATGCCGCTCTCCAGGCAGTGGCCGTTGGACATCACGAGTGCGGGGTCCGCGGAGCTCGCGGAGGGCGGGCGGACCACCGAGCCGGAGCAGTTGCTGAGCGCCACGGTGCCGGCGAAGTCGACCGCCTTGACCTTCGCCCGGGGCTGCGCCGCCGGGGCCTGGGCGGCGGCCGGAGCCGACGTCAGGTCAGGACCGAGGGCTGCCGCGGGCGCTGTGCCCAGACCGGCCAGAGCGGCCGTCATGAGCGCAGTGACGAGAGGTTTTTTCATGTGGGGGTCCCCTCTGTACCGAAAATCCTTCGGTGTTGTCATGCGCATTGTGGGGGTACCGGCGGCGGAGAACAACCATGCCCTCTTGACCGTTGCATGCCATTTCCCGACGATGGGCGGGGACACCCGCACCCTTCACGCGGGGACACCCGCACCCTTCACGTCGCACTGAGCACCCCCTCCGGACACCCCACCCAGGAGACTTCATGCGACTCCCCCTCAAGGGCAGACGGGCCACCGCCCTCGCCGCACTGCTGGCGCTCGCCCTGGCCGCCCCCCTCACCGCACAGGCCGACGACACCCCTTCCGCACGGACCGTCACCGGCGAACCGGACGCCCGGCAGTACCTGGTGGCCGGCCCCGCCACCGTCGCGCAGCGCTCCGCCCTCGCCGCGGCGGGGGTCTCCATCGACGAGGTGGACGACCACTCCGTCGTGGTCACCGCCGATGCCGCGCAGGCCAGGACCCTGCGCCGGCTCGGCCACCGGCTCAAGCGGCTGCCCGCTCCCCCGGCGCGGACGGACGGCAAGGCCGCGAAGGCCTTCGACTTCCCGTCGGCCGACTCCCGCTACCACAACTACGCGGAGGCCATGGCGGAGATCGACGCCAGGGTCGCCAAGTACCCGGCCATCATGAGCAAGAAGGTCATCGGGAAGTCTCACGAGGGCCGCGACATCATCGCCGTCAAGGTCAGCGACAACGTCGCCAGGGACGAGTCCGAGCCCGAGGTGCTGTTCACCCACCACCAGCACGCGCGGGAGCACCTCACCGTCGAGATGGCCCTCTACCTGCTGCGCGAGTTCGGTGAGGACTACGGCAGCGACCCGCGGATCACCAAGGCCGTGGACGGCCGGGAGATCTGGATCGTCCCGGACCTGAACCCGGACGGCGGCGAGTACGACATCGCCACCGGCCGCTACCGGAGCTGGCGCCTCAACCGGCAGCCCAACGCCGGTTCCTCCCGGATCGGCACCGACCTCAACCGCAACTGGGACTACAAGTGGGGCTGCTGCGGCGGCTCCTCGGGCACGCCCGGGGCGGAGACCTACCGCGGCGCCCGCCCGGAGTCGGCACCCGAGGTGAAGGTCGTCGCCGACTTCGCCCGCAGCCGGGTCGTCGGCGGGAAGCAGCAGATCACGGCCGGCATCGACTTCCACACCTACAGCGAACTGGTGCTCTGGCCGTACGGGTACACCGACGACGACACCGCACCGGGCATGACGAAGGACGACCACGACGCCTTCGCCGCGGTCGGCGGGAAGATGGCGGCCAGCAACGGCTACACCCCGGAGCAGGCGAGCGACCTCTACATCACCGACGGCTCGATCGACGACTGGCTGTGGGGGAACCAGAAGATCTTCAGCTACACCTTCGAGATGTATCCGACCGGCTTCTTCGGCGGCGGCTTCTACCCGCCCGACGAGGTGATCGAGCGGGAGACCTCGCGCAACCGCGACGCCGTCCTGCAACTGCTGGAGAACGCCGACTGCATGTACCGCTCCATCGGCAAGGAACAGCAGTACTGCGCCACCCGCTGATCCGCCCGCCGGTCCTGCGCGGGGAACGGGGCGTCCCGTACGGGGGCGCCCCGTTCGCGGTGTGCCGTACCGGGGCGCCCCGTTCGCGGTGCGCCGGGTCCCTCACCGGCCGGTCGGCCGCGGACGGATTCCCTGCGGGGCCGGGGGCGGCATTCCGGTGCGCGACGCGGGCCGGCGCCCCCTCACGACGGGCCGACGCCCCCACCCGATGCCCGTCCCCACCCCGCCGGCCGCCGCCGGAGCACCCGGCTCCAGGGCCGCGGTCCGCCGTTGACCAGGCGGTTTTCCGGATGCTAGACAGCCGTGAACGATATCCCTCATGGGTGTTGTGAACCTGTCCCACGAACGTTTCCAGGAGGCTCCATGGCCGCCGACAACGCCGTCGCCCGGCTGGCGCACGAGCGGGTCGACCACCGCTTCAAGGGTCTCCCGCCGGACGCCGAGGGGCTGACCGTCGGGGCCCTGGCGGCCGAGCGCCGCTCGCTGTTCACCGGAGGCTTCCTCACCCCCGTGCTCACGCTGTCGGCCGAGGCCCTGGAGCACAACCTCGCCCAGATGGAGCGCTACTCCACCGAGCACGGGCTGGCCTTCGCCCCGCACGGCAAGACCTCCATGGCGCCACAGCTGTTCGAGCGCCAGCTGGAGCGCGGCGCCTGGGGCATCACGGCCGCCACGCCCGCCCAGATGCGCGTCTACCGCGCCTTCGGGATCCAGCGGATCTTCCTCGGCAACCAGCTCGTCGACCCCGCAGCGCTGCGCTGGCTCAGCGGCGAACTGGACGCCGACCCCGGCTTCCGCTGCGTCGTCTACGCCGACTCGGTGCGGGGCGTGGAGCTGATGGACGCCGCCCTGCGCGACGCCCGGGCCCGGCGGCCGGTCGAGGTCGTGATCGAACTGGGCGCCGGCGACGGGGCCCGCACCGGCGCCCGGACCGAGGCCGACTGCACCGCCGTCGCCGACGCGGTCGCGGCCGCCCGGACGCTGCGGCTGGTCGGCGTCGCCGGCTACGAGGGCGAGGTGCCGCGGCCGGACAGCGAGCGGGTGACGGCCTGGCTGCGCCGGCTCGTCGCGATCACCACCGCGTTCGACGCCGAGGGCCGCTTCGCGGAGGTCGACGAGATCGTGCTGAGCGCGGGCGGCAGCGCCTGGTTCGACGCGGTGGCGGAGGTCTTCGCCGAGGTGCCGGAGCTCTCCCGGCCGGTGCTGAAGCTGCTGCGCTCCGGCGCCTACGTCTCGCACGACGACGTGCACTACCGGCGGCTGACCCCGTTCAACCGGGTGCCGGAGGAGGGCGCGCTGATCCCCGCGTTCCGGCTGTGGGCCCAGGTCGTCTCCCGCCCCGAGCCCGGCCAGGCCTTCCTGAACGCGGGCAAGCGGGACGCCGCGTACGACCTGCACCTGCCGGTGCCGCAGACCGTACGGTCGGCGCGCGACGGAGCCGAGCGCCCGGCGGACGGCCTCTCGGTCACGGGGCTGTCCGACCAGCACGCCTGGGTGAAGGTCGCCGACGGTGCGGAGCTGGAGGTCGGCGACTGGGTCGCGCTGGGCCTGTCGCACCCGTGCACGGTGTTCGACAAGTGGCAGCTGATCCCGGTGGTGACGGAGGACGGCACGGTCACGGACTTCGTCCGCACCTTCTTCTAGGGCAGTCCGCTTCTTCCAGGGCAGGCCGCTTCCACCAGGGCAGGCCGCTTCCACCAGGGCAGGCCGCTTCTTCCGGAGCCGCCCGCCGAAAGGCCCGCGTCACCGAGGCGCGGGCCTTTCGCGTCCCGACGCGACGGCGCGGCCTCCGGAGGCATTCCTGCACAGCCCCGGCCGCGGACCCGGACCGGATCGCACCCGGTCGCGGGCCCGGACCGGCCCGCGCGTACTCCCACCGGAGCAGTGCGTGGCGCATCTCACCTCCCACCCGGCCGACCCGCCGCCGGGCCCGTTCGCACCCCCTTTCCGCAGGTGGCGCGGGCTCCCGGCGGGTGGGGCGGCGGCCGGGAGCGGGACGGGTCCGACTCCGCTTTCGAAGCCTCACCGGCCCTTCCGACCGGGATTCCGCACGTCCGGATCCACGGCCGCTTTGTCATCGAAGACGGCCCGCGAGCGGGAGCGGGCCACGGCCGTCGGGGGCTCCGCTCGCGACCGGCCGCGGCTCCGGTGATCCACGGTTCACCGGGACGGCCACCGGCCCGTTCCGGTGGCCGAAAACACCGCGCCGCCCGCGCCGGACGCCCGTATGGTGGCGGACATGCAGGTGATCCAGTCAACGAAGCTCGCCAATGTCTGCTACGAGATCCGTGGCCCGGTCCTCGAGGAGGCAATGCGGCTGGAGGCAGCAGGTCACCAGATCCTCAAGCTGAACACCGGCAACCCGGCACCCTTCGGTTTCGAGTGCCCGCCGGAGATCCTCGAGGACATGCTGCGCTCGCTCGGCAGCGCCCACGGCTACGGTGACGCCAAGGGCCTCCCCGCCGCCCGCCGCGCGGTCGTCCAGCACTACCAGACCCAGGGCATCGAGCTCGACGTCGAGGACGTCTACCTCGGCAACGGCGCCTCCGAGCTGATCCAGATGTCGATGCAGGCGCTGCTCGACGACGGCGACGAGGTGCTGGTCCCGGCCCCCGACTACCCGCTGTGGACCGCCGCCGTCTCCCTCTCCGGCGGCACCGCCGTGCACTACCGCTGCGACGAGCAGTCCGACTGGATGCCGGACCTCGCGGACATCGAGCGCCGGATCACCGACCGCACCAAGGCGATCGTCGTGATCAACCCGAACAACCCGACGGGCGCGGTGTACGACGAGGCGCTGCTGACCGGTATCACCGAGATCGCCCGCCGGCACCAGCTGATCGTCTGCTCCGACGAGATCTACGACAAGATCCTCTACGACGGCACCGTCCACACCCCGACCGCCGCCATCGCCCCGGACCTGCTGACCCTCACCTTCAACGGCCTGTCGAAGGCCTACCGGGTGGCGGGTTACCGCAGTGGCTGGCTCGCGGTCTGCGGCCCGAAGGACCACGCCACCAGCTACATGGAGGGCCTGACGATCCTCGCCAACATGCGGCTGTGCGCGAACGTTCCGGCCCAGCACGCGGTGGCCGTGGCCCTGGGCGGGCGGCAGTCGATCAACGATCTGGTGCTGCCGGGCGGGCGGCTGCTGGAGCAGCGCGACACGGCGTACGAGCTGCTGACCTCGATCCCGGGCGTGAGCTGTGTGAAGCCCAAGGGCGCGCTGTACGCCTTCCCCCGGCTCGACCCGAACGTCTACAAGATCAAGGACGACCGGCAGATGGTGCTCGATCTGCTGCGCGCCGAGAAGATCATGATCGTCCACGGCACCGGCTTCAACTGGCCGGAGCCCGACCACTTCCGGCTGGTCACGCTGCCGCACAAGGAGGACCTGGCGGACGCGGTGAACCGGATCGGCCGCTTCCTGGACGGCTACGGCCAGCCGTAGCGCCCTCGGGCCGCACGCCTGTCGATGCCGGGGCACGACCACATGTGCCCCGGCATCCGGCTGTCCGGACCCGGCCGTCTCCGGACGGTCGCCCGGTCCGGCGGCCGTCGCCTCCCGGGAGGCCCGCTCAGCTCCCCCAGGCGGGGAGACGGACGCCGTGCAGATTCCGGTACTCCGCCCGCCGGGGCTCCGACCAGCCCCGCAGCAGCTCCTCATCGACCCGGTACACCTCCACACCGATCGGGTGGCAGACGTCGACCGGATCGCGCGCGTCCGGCCCCCAGAGCGGTACGGACAGATCGCCGCCGGGGCAGGTGGACAGCGCGCACAGCAGGTCCTGTTCGGCGAAGAACTCCAGGTGATCGCCGGGCCGTGCCGGGCAGGCCTTCATGAAGTACTGGTCCGCGGCGTTGAGGCCGGTGCACTGGAAGACGTTGAGCACATCGTGCACGTCGAACTCGGTGAGCCCGTACGGCAGGACGGCCCGCACCAGGTTCGAGTGGCAGTGGAAGTCGAAGTCCTCGCCGGTGAGCATGCGGTTGACGTACGGGTCGCAGCGGGTGCCGAGCAGATCGTGGACCCTGCCCCCGTCGGCGTCCGTGCCGTACCCGGCGAGGGTGTCGCCGGTGACGGTGAGCAGCGGCCGCAGGAACGGCAGGGTGGACCAGAGCCGGTCGTAGGTGCTGACGTGGGCACGCTGCAACTGCCGGGTTCGGGCGGCCCACAGGCGTTCGCGCGGATCGTGCCGGTTCCACACATTGAGGTCCCCGACCTGCGGGCCGTCCACGGTGAGGAGCCGGCACAGATGTCCGGCGGGCACCTCCCACGCCCGGCCGGAGCGGATCGGAATGGTGAAGCTCGCGGTCCGTTCACGGCCGTCGACGGTGCCGGCCAGCCGGTCGTAGAAGGCGCGGTCGACGTCGAGCGGTCCGCCCTCGGAGGCCTGGTAGGCGGCGGCGGTGGTGGCCATCGGATCCTCATTTCCCGGTCGGATACGGGCTTTCCCCCTCGCCAGTACCCGTCCGGGCCCCGGCGACCCTTGCGCTCCGGACACCCGTTCCGCGGTCCGGGGCGGAGGCCGGGGGTGTCCGGGGAGCCGAGAAGATCCGGAGAGAAGATCCGGGTGAACTTTAGACTGGATCCAAGTTAGGATGGGCTCCTAGACCTGGCTGGAGGCCACCATGTACGAACCGATCCGCACCAAGTCGGTCCACACCATGGCCGAGCCGGAGTTCCCGCACCGCTCCCGCGGCGAGGAGCTGGACATCCAGCTCGCCGGGCACCTGGCGGCTCTGCTCGCGGTGACTGACGAGTTGCGCGCCCTGCCCGCCGATGCCGGTGGCGGGCCCGGATCCGAGCTCGACCCCGCTGCCGACCGGATAGCCGAGCAGGTCGCGCGGCTGCGGCGGGGGCGACGCCCGGTGCGTTCGACCGCGCCGGGCGGCGCCGGCGCGGCGCGTGCGGACACCCTGCACCGCCGGGCACATGCGCTGGCCGGCCGGGCGCTGGTGGTCGCGGCGTCCCGCGCGGACACGGCCGCGGCGATCCTGGCCGCCGAGCGGATGGACGCCCACGCCGCCGCGCTCGACGTCACCTCGGCGGCCCTGTCGGCGGCCCACTGACGTCCGGCCCACCGGCCCCCACCGGACGGCGGCCCCATCGGACCGAAGGGCACTGACGGCGCGCGGCCGATAACGGTCCGCCCGGACACCACGATGCCCCCGCCCCACCGGATCTCCGGCGGAACGGGGGCATCGAGCGGTATCAGACTCCGCACCCGGGGGCCCGGACGTGGGTGCGCCCGGGCCGGGGAGGCCCGGGGCACCGTCCGGACGCGGGCCCGGGGTCAGCCGAGACGCTGGACGAGAGCGCGGTACTCGTCCCACAGCTCCTTCGGCGTGTGGTCACCGAAGGTGTTGAGGTGCTCGGGCACCAGGGCCGCCTCCTCGCGCCACACGTCCTTGTCGACGGTGAGCAGGAAGTCGAGGTCGGCGTCGCCGAGGTCGAGCCCCTCGGTGTCCAGGGCCTCCTTCGTCGGCAGGATGCCGATCGGCGTCTCGACGCCCTCGGCCGAGCCGTCCAGCCGCTCGACGATCCACTTGAGCACACGGCTGTTCTCACCGAAGCCCGGCCACACGAACCGGCCGTCGGCGTCCTTGCGGAACCAGTTCACGTAGTAGATCTTCGGCAGCTTGGACGCGTCCTTGTCCTTGCCGACCTCGACCCAGTGACCCATGTAGTCGCCCATGTTGTAGCCGCAGAACGGCAGCATGGCGAACGGGTCGCGGCGCAGCTCGCCGACCTTGCCCTCGGCGGCGGCGGTCTTCTCGGAGGCGACGTTGGCCCCCAGGAAGACACCGTGCTGCCAGTCGAAGGACTCGGTCACCAGCGGCACCGCGCTCGCGCGGCGGCCGCCGAAGAGGATCGCGGAGATCGGCACGCCCTTGGGGTCCTCCCACTCGGGCGCGATGATCGGGCACTGGCCGGCCGGGACGGTGAACCGGGCGTTCGGGTGGGCCGCCGGCGTCTGCGAGGCCGGCGTCCAGTCGTTGCCCTTCCAGTCGGTGAGGTGGGCGGGCAGCTCCTCGGTCATGCCCTCCCACCACACGTCGCCGTCGTCGGTGAGCGCGACGTTGGTGAAGACCGAGTTGCCCCACATGGTCTTCATGGCGTTGGCGTTGGTGTGCTCGCCGGTGCCGGGCGCGACGCCGAAGAACCCGGCCTCGGGGTTGATCGCGTAGAGCCGGCCGTCCTCCCCGAAGCGCATCCAGGCGATGTCGTCACCGATGGTCTCGACGGTCCAGCCGGGGATCGTCGGCTCCAGCATGGCGAGGTTGGTCTTGCCGCAGGCGGACGGGAACGCGGCGGCCACGTACTTCGACTCGCCCCGCGGCGGGGTGAGTTTGAGGATCAGCATGTGCTCGGCCAGCCAGCCCTCGTCGCGGGCCATGACGGAGGCGATGCGCAGCGCGTAGCACTTCTTGCCGAGCAGGGCGTTGCCGCCGTAGCCCGAGCCGAAGGACCAGATCTCGCGGGCCTCCGGGAAGTGCGAGATGTACTTGGTGCTGTTGCAGGGCCACGGCACGTCGGCCTGGCCCGGCTCCAGCGGCGAACCCAGGGTGTGGACGGCCTTGACGAAGAAACCGTCGGTGCCCAGCTCGTCGAGGACGGGCTGCCCCATGCGGGTCATGGTGCGCATGGCGACGGCCACGTAGGCGGAGTCGGTGATCTCGACACCGATGGCGGACAGCGGCGAACCCAGCGGCCCCATGCAGAACGGCACGACGTACATCGTCCGGCCCCGCATCGAGCCGCGGAAGATGCCCTGCTCCCCGGCGAAGATCTCCCGCATCTCGTCGGGGTGCTTCCAGTGGTTGGTCGGGCCCGCGTCCGCCTCCTTCTCGGAGCAGATGAAGGTGCGGTCCTCCACGCGTGCCACATCGCTCGGGTCGGAGGCGGCGTAGTACGAGTTGGGGCGCTTGATCGGGTCGAGCTTCCGGAAGGTGCCCTTCTCGACGAGCTCCTCACAGAGGCGCTCGTACTCGGCCTCGGACCCGTCGCACCACACGACCTCGGCGGGCTCGGTGAGTGCCGCGATCTCGTCGACCCAGGAGATGAGCTCCTGGTGCTTGGTGAGGGTGGTGGGAGCCGCATTGCTGCGCGCCACGATCGCTCCGTCCCGCCGGAACCGCCAGGTCCGGCGTCACTGATTGAGGGTTGAACGGGCCCGGCCCGGAATCCGCCGTACTGGAGATGTCCAGGGAGTCCGCTGATGAAGTAGTTGCCCCGTGGGGGCCGCGACCCGGATGCTTCGTGACCGCTCATCCGGTGCCGACCGCACTCATTTGATCATCCGACCCCGGGGCGGTTCTGTCCAGGGGGCGATTTCGTGAGCATCACCACTCGACGGACCGGCGGTACTTACGGTGGCGTAGCTAGCATGGCGGCCATGACTGCCGCCGCCCACGACGCCGCGTCCGACGCCGCGCACGACGACCTCACGCCCCCGGACGGCTCCCCGGAGAACGGGTCCCGGCCCTCCGGAACGGGGGCACTGCACCTCCCGGCCCAGGTCAAGCCGCATCTGCGCGGCTGGCTGCACGCGGGCATGTTCCCGGCGGCGCTGATCTCCGGGGTCTTCCTGACGGCGCTCGCCGACAGCACCCGCGGCCGGATCGCCTGCGCGATCTACACGCTGAGCGCCTGTCTGCTGTTCGGCGTCAGCGCGCTCTACCACCGCGGCAGTTGGAGCCCGCGGGTCACGGCGGTGCTGCGCCGCCTCGACCACGCCAACATCTTCCTGATCATCGCGGGCACCTACACCCCGCTCACCATGCTGCTGATCCCGGGCGGCCGGGGGCAGGCGCTGCTGTGGGCGGTGTGGGCCGCCGCCGTCGCGGGCATAGCTTTCCGGGTGTTCTGGGTGGGTGCGCCGCGCTGGCTCTACACCCCCTGCTACATCGCGATGGGCTGGGCCGCCGTCTTCTTCCTCCCGGACTTCATGCGCACCGGGGGCATCGCCGTGCTCGTCTGCGTGATCGTCGGCGGGGTGCTCTACAGCGTCGGCGGCGTGGTCTACGGCATCAAGCGCCCGAACCCGTCACCCCGCTGGTTCGGCTTCCACGAGGTGTTCCACTCCTTCACCCTCGCGGCGTTCGTCGTGCACTACGTCGGCATCTCGCTGGTGGCGTACCAGCACGGCTGAGCCGCCGGGCGGCGTCCCCTTCCGGTTCCCTCTTCCGGTTCCTGCTCCGGCTCCGGCTCCGGTCCCGCCGTCACCTGGCGCTGCCCCTGTCCCCCGCTCGCGTCCCGTCCCCCGCTCCGGCCCCGCTCGCGTCCCGTCCCCCGCTCCGGCCCCGCGCTCGTCCCCGTCCCCCGTTCTCCCCTGGCCGTGGCCCCGGAGGCCGCGGCCTTGCCCATGCCCGGGGCGTGGTCGACGGTGCCCCGCGATGCCGCCTTCCGGCCGGGGGTTCCCGGTGGCGCGTGCGCCGTGGCCGAACCGCTGCCGTGGTCCCGCGGAGATCCGATCCCCGACAATGATCCGCATGATCTCCGCACGCACCGCCGTCTCCCCCTCCGGCGCCCCCGTCCCCCAACTCGGGCTGCGTGAACGGAAGAAGATCAGAACCCGGCAGGCGATCCGCCGGGCCGCCTACCGGCTCTTCCAGGAGCAGGGGTACGACGCCACCCCGGTGGAGCGGATCGCCGAGGCGGCCGAGGTCTCCCCCAGCACGGTCTTCCGCTATTTCCCCACCAAGGAGGACATCGTCCTCACGGACGAGTACGACCCCCTGCTGGAGAGCGCGCTCCGCGCCCGGCCGGAGGACGAGCCGCCCCTCGACTCGTACGGCACGTCGTGGTCGGGACGCTGCGCCGGCTGCTCGCCGACAGGCGCGACGAGGTCGCGCTCCGGGCCGGCCTGGTGCTTCGGGTACCGGCGCTGCGGGCCCGCATGTGGGAGCGGCAGGCGGACACCGCACGCCTGCTGTGCCGGATCCTCGCGGACCGCACCGGGCGCCCGGCCGACGACCTGGACCTCCGGGTGTTCACCGCGGCGGTACTCGGCGCCCTCCACGAGACGCTGCTGCACTGGGCCGAGGGCGGCCTCGACGGTGCCCTGGAGGACGCCGTGGACCACACCATGACCACCCTCACCCACGGCTTCGCCCTCTGACACGGCCCGGCGGGCACCTCCCGCCGGCGGAGCGCACTGCTCGCCGTACCTACGGGAGCGGGCCGGGCAGTCCTCCGGGATCGGGCCGGCTGTACCTCGGGGTCCGGGACGGGCGTACCTCCGGGACCGGGCCGGAGCCGATGCCTCCGGGACCAAGCCGGGCGTACCCCCGGGACCGGGCCGGGGCCTCCGGCGGCGCCTCTCGCCCGCGGAGCGCACCCTCGCGAGGAGGCGGCGCTCGTCCGGCCGGGTCGGGCGGTCCGAGATCCCGGTCCGCCCCGGGGCCGGCCCCGGGATGCCGGACTCAGCCGACGCGGGACCCAACCCGCTGCCCCGGGAAGCCGGACTCAGCCGACCCGGGTCCCGACCCGCTGCGCCAGCTCCGACGGCTCGGCCGTCGGCGCGTCACACGTGAAGTGGCGGCAGACGTACGCGGCCGGGCGGCCGTCCACCAGCGGACGGTCGCGCAGCAGCGGAACGTCCGCCTCCCCCGCCGCGGGGGCGCCCACCGCGACGACCGCGCCGGGGGCCGTGCCGAGCAGGGCCGTCCGGTGCAGCGCCGCCGTCGCCGGGTCAGCCTCCGGACCGGCCACGGCCACCTCGCGCGGCCCGTCCAGCGCGGCCTCGGCCACCGCCAGCCCCCAGCCGATGAAGCGCGGCGCGCGCGCCGCCAGGGCGCCCACGACGCCCAGGGCCCGTTCGGCCGCCTCGCGGTGGCGGGAGCTGCCGGTGAGCGCGGCGTAGCCGAGCAGCGCCCCGGCCGCCGCCGACCAGCCCGAGGGGTGAGCGTTGTCGGTCGGGTCCTGCGGCCTGCGGATCAGCGGCTCCCCGTCGTCCGGGGTGTCGTACAACGAGCCGTCCTCGGCGGTGAAATGGCGGAGCACGGTGTCCAGCAGCAGCCCCGCGAACTCCACCCAGACGCCCTCGCCGGTGACCGAGTACAGCGCGAGGAAGCCCTCGGCGACATCGGCGTAGTCCTCCAGAACCCCGGCGTGCGCGCCCGCCGCGCCGTCGCGCGAGGTGCGGAAGAGCCGGCCCTGCTGATCCATGTGCACCCGGACCAGCAGGTCCGCGGCGTCGAGGGCGGCCTCGACCAGGTCCGGCCGGCCGAAGTAGGCGCCGGTCTCCGCGAGCGCCGCGACGGTCAGGCCGTTCCACGCGGCGACGATCTTGTCGTCGCGGCCGGGACGCGGGCGCTCCTCGCGAGCGGCCAGCAGCCGCTCCCGGACCGACCGCATCCGCTCGGCGTCCGCGGCCTGCCCTACGCCCCCGGCCTGCCCTGTGCTCGCAGTCCGCTCGGCGCCCGCTGCCTGCTCCGCCGCCGCGCCCGGCTGCGCCTCCATACTCTGTGCGGCGGCGCCTCCGGACCGCCCCACGGCGTCGCTCTCCCCGGCACCGCTCTCCACGACGTCGCTCTCCAGGACGTCGTCGCCCGGGAGTCCGGGGCCGTCGGCGGGGAGCCGGAGCACCGAGGCGCCCTCCTCGAAGCTGCCCTCCTCGGTGACCCCGAAGGCCTCGGCGGCCCACCGGCCGTCCTCCTCGCCCAGCACGGCGCGCAGCTGCTCCGGCGTCCACACGTAGTAGGCGCCCTCGACATGCCGGCCGGAGCCGGCCCCCTCACCCTCGAACGCGGGGCTGTCGGCATCGAGCGCCGAGGCGAATCCGCCCTCGGACGTGCGCAGTTCGCGCACCAGGAAGTCCGCGGTCTCCAGCGCCACCCGGCGCGCGAGGGCGGATCCCGTGGCGCGCCACAGATGGGCGTACGCCCGGCACAGCAGGGCGTTGTCCCAGAGCATCTTCTCGAAGTGCGGCACGGTGAACGTACGGTCCACGGCGTAGCGCGCGAAGCCGCCCCCGAGCTGGTCGTAGATCCCGCCGCGCGCCATGGCCCCGCAGGTGTCCCGGGCCATCTGGAGGGCGCCCTCGGAGCCGGTCCGGGCGTGGTGCCGCAGCAGGAACTCGATCACCATCGACGGCGGGAACTTCGGGGCGCCGCCGAACCCCCCGTACGACGCGTCGTACTCGCGGGTGAGACCGAGGAGTGCCGCGTGCAGATCCTCCTCGGAAGGCGGCCGGGCCCCCGCGGAACCCAGCGAGAGGGAGCGGGAGGCGAGATCCCGGACGATCTTCCCGGCGACCTCCCCGACCTCGTCACGGCGCTCGTCCCACGCGGCCCGCACGCCCTCCAGGACCTGCCGGAAGGAGGGCATCCCGTGGCGCGGCTCGGGCGGGAAGTACGTACCGAAGTAGAAGGGCGCGGCGTCCGGGGTGAGAAAGACCGTCATCGGCCAGCCGCCCTGCCCGGTGGCCGCCTGCACCGCCTCCATATAGACGGCGTCCACATCCGGCCGCTCCTCCCGGTCCACCTTGACCGGCACGAAGTGCTCATTGAGCTGGGCGGCGGTCGCCTCGTCCTCGAAGGACTCGTGGGCCATGACATGGCACCAGTAAATTAACAGAAGACGTAAGTGACAGGACGCATAGCCCACACTCAAGAGGATGGGTACGTCCCGCCGCTTCGCTTCTGTCATCGCCTCCTCTCCCCATGGCCACCAGTCCACTGGATTGGAGGCGTGCTGGAGCAGATAAGGCGACTGGGAGTTAGCCAGTCGATTCATACTGGCAGCGTCGCACGACACGTCGCTCCCGGCCAAGCACCGGGGCCGAGCACTCGATGAGCGGGACCTTGCTCAGGGTCCGGCTGTAGATGTAGAAGTTCGCGAGGGCCGTTCCGCCCCTGCCGCTCTGCGTCTTGTCGATCATGCGCCGGCTGACGCGGCCGCCACCGGTTCGCTGCTCCCTGGTGCGTGGAGGCGAAAGGTTCTCGTCGCAGCTGATCCCTGCGGGCCGCGAAAGACCAGCAAGGCAGGGCCTGAGGGAAGGGGCTCATCCCCGCGGTGCGGGGAGCGGGGTCCACGGCCATCGTGGTGGGCTCCTGTGCCGGGCTCATCGCCGCAGTGCGGGGAGCGGTGCCGTCGAGCGCCGGTGCGGCGCTTTGTGACGGGCTCATCCCCGCGGTGCGGGGAGCGGACCCATCCGCAGTGGGTGCAGAGGTACCGCCCGGGCTCATCCCCGCAGTGCGGGGAGCGGTACGTCGACGAGGCCACGCTCGTCCCGTACGAGGGCTCATCCCCGCGGTCGGGGAGCGGAGCCTCACGGGCGCCGTCGCGTACGACACCCCGGGCTCATCCCCGCGGTGCGGGGAGCGGATGCGGCGCCACGTGAGGACGAGGTCCGTGGTGGGCTCATCCCCGGGTGGGGGAGCGGTTCTGGCGGGCTATCGCCCGGCGGGTCGCCCGGGGCTCATCCCCGCGGTGCGGGGAGCGGCTCCTCACCCAACCCCGTTGCTCGCTTGGCGTGGGCTCATCCCCACGGTGCGGGGAGCGGAGGTCGCGGATCTCCAGATCACGGATCGTGACGGGCTCATCCCCGCGGTGCGGGGAGCGGTGGCGGGCGAGCTGGTAGCGGCGTCCGACACGGGGCTCATCCCCTCAGCGCGGGGAGCGGGGCCGCGAGTTCGACGGCCGCACCTGGGACGAGGGCTCATCCCCGCGGGTGCGGGGAGCGGACCTTGCCGCGCTCGCCGCCCTCCTCCAGGTGGGGCTCATCCCCGCAGCGCGGGGAGCGGGTCATGGATCGTATCTGCACGCCCACGGGCGTGGGCTCATCCCCGCAGTGCGGGGAGCGGTACCGGTGGGACATCAACCAGACCGGCTGGGCGGGCTCATCCCCGCAGCGCGGGGAGCGGTCGTCCTCGGACAGGCCGCCCCAGACGCCGTCGGGCTCATCCCCGCGGTGCGGGGATGAGGGAAGTCCGGCTGCTCCGGGATCACCGGCGGGTGGGCTCATCCCCGCAGCGCGGGGAGCGGGCAGGATGCCTACTTCGACCCCACCGGTGAAGAGGGCTCATCCCCGCGGGTGCGGGGAGCGGTGGTGTTGGTAGCACCTGCCGGGGGCCGCTCCGGGCTCATCCCCGCAGTGCGGGGAGCGGAAGGCGGTGGTGTTCCCGCCCGCACCGGATCCGGGCTCATCCCCGCGGTGCGGGGAGCGGCTGACCGTCACCCCCACCGTCGCGCGCACTGTGGGCTCATCCCCGCGGTGCGGGGAGCGGTGCACCTGGCAGTCCCTGCCATTCCCCCTGCGGGGCTCATCCCCGCGGTGCGGGGAGCGGCGGCCGGTGCTGCTGTACGTGCGCTTGGGCCCGGGTTCATCCCCGCGGTGCGGGGAGCGGGCGGCGCCCGCGGCGTGCGGCTTGGTGATGCCGGGCTCATCCCCGCAGCGCGGGGAGCGGCACTTCGTACCAGGGGGTCATCTGCTCGGTCGGGGCTCATCCCCGCGGTGCGGGGAGCGGTGGGCACTGGGCGTCGAGATGGAGTCCCGCGGGGGCTCATCCCCGCGGTGCGGGGAGCGGCAGCACAGCCGGTCCGCCGTGATCCGCAGCGCGGGCTCATCCCCGCAGCGCGGGCTCATCCCCGCGGTGCGGGGAGCGGTCTTCGTGAGCTGCACTTTCATCAAGGGGCAACGCTTGTTTCAGCAAGGATGAGAGAAAAGGACATCCAGAACAGAAGGGGAATGCGTTCCCCTGAGATCCCTCCACGCCACAGACTACGCGTTCACACCACGATTTCTCAGGTGAGGCCGCCAGGCTCCCAATACGCCCCGTTAGGGGGGGCGCGCCCCCACGCTTCAGGTCGAGTCGGTAGCCGGCACGCAAGGACAGGCAGTTCACGGAAGGCAAGTGCGGTCAGTTCTTCCAACCGTTCGACATGCACCGAGGACAGACCGCAGCGGCGCAAAGCCACCAAGCACCGAAACCCGAACTCACCCCTGGGCGACAAGGGCGGGGGCCGCCACCGATACCCCACTCGCGGCCGAGGCCTCAACAACGACTGCGCCCGGAGAGCGCGGCGAGGGAGCGGCACCTAACGTAGGGACCTGCGCGACAGCCATTCACACCAGGCCCGTGACGCTGGCCGCGGCAGTGACCACCTGGTTCTACGTATTCAGCACTGGCACCAATGATTATCGGGCAAAGTGGCACGACGAATAGCCCACCGAGAGAAAAATGGGTACGTCGCGCCGCCTGGCCTCTTGCATCGCCTCCTCTCCCCATGACCACCAGTCCACTGGATTGGAGGCGTGCTGGAGAAGATAGGGCGACTGAGTTCGCCAGTCGGCTCATGCCTCCATCGTTTCACGACGAGGATCGTGTACGCGTGATCACGCGTACACGAAGCACGGCCGCCACGGACCACCCTGCGGGTGGAGTCGGTCGGCCAAGAGGACCCGACGGCCCGCGTTCCGGACCCGTGGTCGGGCTGAACCCCGGCCGCGACGACTGGTCGAAGCTCCACGGGAGCCATGTGTCGACCCGGTCGTCGGCACGCTGAAGGGCAAGGCGAGGTCGCACTGACCGGTTCACGCACCCGGGGTTCCCGCAGCGCCCGATCCGTCCGGGGAAGCCCGCACAGGCTCCGTTGGAGCGGGCGCCCCGAGACGACCAGGCCTCAGGGCTCTTCCCCCTCAAGTCGCGGGCCTACATCAGCGAATCCTTCCGTAGGACGGTCATGTCCCTCGCCATGGCAGTCAGGTGCCCCAGCGCCCCAGGTGCAAGTGAGGGGAGGAGCGGGATCGCGCGAGTCCACGCGTCGGATTGCAGGAGCCCCAGCGCGATGTCCCGGGCCGTCTCCTCTGCGGGGGGACTGTCGTGGTCGGTGGCTCGGGCGAGTGCCAGGCAGGTCCGGATCACCCGGTCGTGGGCGCCGCTGTCCGCGGCCGGCGCCACCTGGGTGCCCGCCAGGTGCGCGGCGGCGGTAGCGAGCGCCGTCGCCCGGTCGTCCGGCGTCCGTGCCGCGTCGGCGTGCCGCCACACGGCGGCGGTGTCGCCGTTCACCGCTGCCAGGAGCGCCAGTTCCGCAGGGAGCTGCAGTCCCGGCTGACAGGCGCGCCGCCATCTGCCGACCGAACTTTCGGCAGCGTTCACGGCTCCGTCCGGAAGGCAACGGAGCCGTTCCAGCAGGGCGAGGACGGCCATCGACCGTTCCGGCGCCGCCATGGAGGGGGCAGCCACGCGCAGCACGGCCCGGCCGAGCGTGTCGCTCAGCCGCGGGGCTGGGTTCCGGACGTCGGGGAAGGCAAGGAGCAGCGCCGCCAGCTCGGGAAGAGAGACGCGCGGGCTGCCCGTCTCCAACCGCCGTGCGAGGACCTCCACCAGCGGCTCGGCGACGCGTGCCGCCGCCTCCGGGCAGTGTCGTACGAGCCCGGCGGCGACGGCCGTCAGCGCCTGCAGCCGTTGCGCCGTGTCTCCCCTCGCCATCGCCGTGGCCGCGGCCTCGTCCCCGGCGTGGGCGAGGGCCTGGGCCACGGCATTGGCCAGATCGGGAGCGGCTCCGGCGGGCAGCAGCCGGGCCGCCGCCCGGGCGTGGCGGGTGCCCGGGTCGTGGTGTCCGGCAAGGGAACAGCCGAGGGAGAGGGCCGCCAGGTGCCGCACGCGGAGATGTGTGCCGGGCAGGTGCCGCACGAGCGCTTCGGCCCCGGTCGATGCGCCTGCCGCACCCATGGCCCGGCAGAGTTCCGTAGTCCAGTCTTCGGGGAGGTACGGGGTGCTCGCGGACTGTGCCGCAGCTCGGCTCTGCAGGGCCGCCTCCAGAAGTTCCCGGCCACGGAGGAGACGGCCCGCACCCACCTGGTCGTCCACCTCCAGAAGCAGGGCGAGGAGAGGCTGCTCCGGACGATCGGGATACGGGCCGTCGCCGGGGCGCAGCAGGCCGGTCGATCGCCGGTGCGGGTCGGGGAGGCGGGGCGGGGAGGAGGCCCGCGTGTCTTCGGGTTCTGTCTGTGTGGGCTGTGGTGTCCGGGTGACTTGTGCGCCGCGGGCCGTCCGCGCTTCGTTCAGCGCCGCCCGCTCGGCGTCAGCTTTCCTGCGCCTCGCCTTGCGCTCCGTCTCGGTCTTCTCGGCAGCCTCCTGCGCTGCCTCGCGGGCCCGTCGCGCCCTCTCGTTCTCAGCTGCGTCAAGGATCGATTGCGCCCGTTCCAGCAGGGGGTCTCCGAGTATCCCGACGCGCTGGTCTTCCGGTACTGCCTCCATCTGGCGTCTGACACCGTCATGGTCGCCCATCGCCTTCATGGCCACTGTGGCCTCGGCCAGGCGCTCCAGTGTCCCGGCGAGTTCGCGGCGCAGGTGGGCGCGATCGGCTTCGGACAAGGCATCGGACCGTAAATCGGAGTTCCTCAGCGCCTCGATCGCCCGATGCATCCGGGCTCGGGCCTTCCGCAACTGCTCGGCGGCTCGGCGGTGTCGCTTCGCGGGCAGAGCGACGAGCACCGACGCCGCGGTGGCCAGGACGTCGACCGCTCCCAGTCCCTCCGTGTCGCCGAGTTCCTCGCAGACGGCCTCGACGCGATCACCGGCGTACGGGCCGAGGTAGGACGCCACCTGTGCCAAGGCTCCGTAGAGTTCCACTGCCGCGGTCCGGGCGCGCAGATCTCCCGCACTGTGCGTCTCCGCCCGGGAGTACAGCGTCATGACGGCATCCAGTTTCCCTGCCGCCTCGGTGATCGCCGCCGTCCCGGCCGCCGGGTCCTGGATCACCGCGCGGAACACGGGCCGGGCAGCGCCGAGACCGTTCAGACGGGCGAGTGTCCCGGCGGCGCAGAGGAGTCGTACGTACGGCTCGGGTTCTCGGAAGGGACCGGGAAAGCCCTGATGTGCACGGTCCCGGGCCAGCCACTCCGCCGCCTCCCGCACGAGGGCGTCGACATTCAGGTGGGTCCATCCCATGGATGGCTGTCCCGCGTACGCCAGTTCCACCGCCGTGTCCGCCAGGTGTACGGCCCTGTCGACGGCCGTGGGCGCGGAGCGGGCCAGGCCGCGTGCGCGTTCCGCGTCCCCGAGCCGGACGTAGAGAGCCGGGGCTCCGTCGGGCACGTACGTGTCGTGCGCCCGGCGCAGTAGGGAACGCGCACCGCAGAGGGAGGTGAGTGTCGCCAGACGGTCGGCGGACGTGACGTCCGCCGCCGCACCGATCTCCTTCTCGAAGGCGTCCAGCTGGGCGAGCGGGATGTCCGGCCCGGCCGTGCGGGCAAGCCGACACAAGCGAATCAAGTCAAGGACGTACGAGGCGCGTTCGGCGGTATCGGTCAGCAGGCGGAGCTGATGCGCCAAGGGGTACGGAGGAGTGTCGTCCGGCCAGCCGGCCGCGCGCCACCTCCGCGACCAGAGCAGCAGTTCCTCGGTGTACCGCAGGACCGCAGCCCCTCCCACGTCCTCGCGCACCGCGCGCACGAGACGGGAGTCCGCCAAGGCGTACGTCCCGAGCACCGGATCCTCGGTCACGAGGGCGCGCCCCGTCGGGCCCTGTACCAGGCGGTCGAGATGGTCTGCGGAGAGCCCGGTCAGCTCCGCCAGGTCCATGATCCGCAGGCCGCCGTCCGCCACGGCCAACAGCCCCGCGACCGGTTCGCCCAGCGCGGTGGCGTCGGGTGGCGGCTGTCGGAGCCTCGGTACCCCGGCGATGGGCAGGAGCGTTCGCAGATGACGGCTCTGACGCAGTGGATGCCGCTTCTCGGGAACGTCGCGGGGAAGGGGGGCGCAGCGGCGGAGAGAGACGATGACACGCACGTTGGGTGGTGGGCGGGAGGGCAGAAGCGCGGCGATGCTCTCGCGCGCGGATCTGCGTACGACTCGGTCCGGGCCTTCGAGTTCGTCACCGGAGCGGGCCCTGGGCTTCGGCGCCCCGCCCCTGCCTGCTCGATCCGGCCCGGCCATGTCGCCCGACCAGGCCACGTCGTCGTCGAGTCCGTCGACCAAGAGCAGGAGGTTCCGTCCGTGCCTCGCGCTTTTCGCGGCGGCTTCGGCGAAGAGGGCGTTCCACGCCCGGGTGCCCTTGGGGACCGGGATCCCGGACCTGCCGAGAAAACGGTCGATCTGGCCGGCGATCTCGTTCTCGAACTCGGCTCGCGTGTCCGTGCCGTGGGCCGCGGAGACGAAGAAGGTCAGGATGTCGCTACCGGTCGGGGGCTTCTGACGGACGTAACCGGCGAGCAGCGTCGTCTTGCCCACGGGGCCGTCGGCGTGCCAGCACAGGTAGGACGGTGCCCCGGGACGGGAGTCCTGGGCAAACGCTTTCATCTCCGCACGTTCGTTCGCCCGCACACGGACCTCGGCCGTGGAAACCTCGGGGGCCGAACCGTGCAGCCCGATGAAGCGAAGGCCGGGGTCCGCCTGCCGCCGGTTCACGGAAATCTGCCCGTGCTGCGCGCTCCTTGCCTCCTCCTTCGCCGCCCGCAAGGCGGCCTCCCACTCGGCGTCCGAGTACGTCGGAGTGCTGTGTCCGCTCTGCGACCTGGCCACTACGGCCAAGAAGTCACGCAATCGATCCGGCGAGGGGACCGTCTTCCCCTCGATCCAGCTTTGCAGCGTCGAGCGAGGGACGCCCAACTCCTCGACCACGCCGCCATAAGTGAGCCGTTCGGGGGGCCACACCTCCTGCAGCATTCTGTGCAGCTCGTTCCTCGCGCGTCTGGCTGAACCCTTCACCGGCCCGCTCCCGTCCGTGTTCGCTGCGCGGAAGACTCGACTGCCGCCGTACGACTTCAGGCGTTCGACCTGCGGAAACCGTGGTGCGATGGTCGGCGCAACTTCTCGTCACAAGGCCGCCGCCGCCAGTCTGGAGCCATCACCCCAGCAGCCGAGACCGGCTCCCGACAGAAGGACGTCCCATGCCGCAGCCCACCGAACTCCTGCCCTACACCCTGCTCTTGAGCGGAACCGCCGGCCTGCTCTATGTGGTCGCCCTCCTCACCGTGGCCCTCGTCTCCGTCCTCGCCTCCGCACAGGATCGCCGCAAGGACGCGCGGACGACGCTCGGCATCCTTGTGCGTCGGCGACCGCGTTGAGTGCGGGGAAGGCATCCGATGCCTCGCGCACCGGCGCTTGTGGCGGGCCCTGATCAAGCGGAACGAGCGCATGGCATTGAGGTGGGACTCGGGTGCTTCTAGTGCATTGGACTGGGTACCCACGCACTGCCTTCGCCACCCTCGATGACCTGAAATCGCCTACCAGGGGGCGAGAGTTGCCCGAGAGAATCCTTTGTGTTGCCGCCCGCTCAAACCGTGGCGTTGCCTGCAGCTCTGCAACCGCCGAGCTGCAGGCCCCGACACGGAAGGAGTGGCATGGGAAAGGCAGCACGCAAGTGGCTGGGACGCCGCAAGGAGGAGTTGTTTCTCATCCTGGTAGCCGGAGTGGTCAGCGCAGTCATGGCCAAGGCAGTCGACCACCTCTGGTAGATGGCCGTTCTCGACGCAGATTACGCGTCGAGAACGGCCGGCCCCAGCAGTGAGTGGTCCCCGTTCCGCGCGCACGGGACGGGAACCATTCGCATCTCGCCGGTCTCCCGGTGAGGTACTGCCAGGGGCGCCGATACATCGGCAGTTCCCGAGTTTAGACCTTTGCGCAGACGTCATCCGGCCGGGTGATCGAGTGTTGACCAGTAAGGACCATCAAGGCCGGCGAAGCGTTTCCCGCTCATCGCGGGGGTGGCCCGTCGGGAGCCTGCAGAGCCCTGGAATGGGCATTTTCCCCGCGTGGGCGGGGGCGGCCCGCACTTCCGGTCCCCACGGACCGGCCCGGAGTGCGGCTCGATGCGGGGACACAGCCCTCGTCCGAGCCGCCACCTGTTGGTTTCCGGTTATTGAACAGAAGGAGGTGGCACGGATTTGCCCGAGGCCCGACCGCCGATTCCCGCCGGACAGCGCGCCAGCTGGGACCCTCGCTTGCAGCCGTGCATCCCCGCCGTCGACCTCGACGGGGCGACCGCGCACCACTCCCTGAGCGCGGTCTTCAACCGGGCCGACGACCTGGCCGCCCTCGACTGCACCTCGCCGGGCGAGACAGTCGCCGTCATCGAGTACTTGTTGGCCATCTGCTTCGCGTCCGGCACCTGTCCGTCCTCCGACGAGGACTGGAACGCCTGGATCCTTGGCCAAAGGCCCCTCGCACCGGCCGCCGAGTGGCTGTTGAAGCAACCGGCGGACTCCTGGGACCTGTTCCATCCCACGCATCCCCTGGCCCAGAACTCCGACCTGTCGAAGGATCTCCGCAAGAGCGGCACCGGAACCGCTCAGCTGATCATCGAGCACTCCGGTGACTACCACCAGCACTTCGACCACCATCATCTCGCACGCGACAACCCCCTCCCGGCAGCGGACGCGTTCCGCGCCACCCTCACACAGCACGTCTACGGCCCTTACGGACGGGCACGCATGTCCGGGGGCGAACTCGGCGCCAGGGTCACCAATCTCGCGGCGGGCCGCCTGACGGGCAGGATCCGGGTCGTCGCCCTGGGGGGAACGCTCGGCGAGACGCTGCGCCTGAATCTCTATCCGCCCGACGGACCGGGACAGCCGCTCAACACCTCCTGGACCACGTCCGTCCTCGAGCAGCGCAGGTTCGAAGAGAAGCGGAAGCCCCGGGCACCGCGGAGCTCCGCGGACCTGCACAGCGCCTTGGGGCGTTCCGTACTGCTGCGTCCAGCACGCGGCCCACACGGGCAGCTCATGGTCGACCGGGTTCTGATCGGAGCCGGTGAGGTACTGGATCTCGCCCCGGCGCGTCATCTTCAGGACGCCGTGTACAGCACGACGACGAACGGCGTGTCCAAGCCCCTGTGGCCCTCGCCCAGCCGGGCCCTCTGGCAACAGGCCCATGCTCTGTACAGCGCCGTCAACGACGGCCGGGGCGGGATGTACGCGCGGCTGCGGTCCCTTCTCCCGTACCGGCGACCGGAGCCGGAGGGGTCGGACCCGGAAACGCAGCAGGGCGCCCCGTACCATCTCTGGGCCGTCGGCCTCCTGACCAACAAGACGCTCCCCGTCATCTGGACCCACGGCGCCTACCCCTACGCCCCGGGCATGGCCGCGCACCTCTACCGCGCGTCCCGCCGCGGCTCGGACATCGCCGAATACCTGGCGCAAACCCTCAAGAACGCGGCGATCGTGGCCGCGGAGACCGCGTTCCCCGCCATGAGGGCCGCGGACGAGGCCGGTCAGGTGGCACGTCTCGATGCCCGGTACGACTTCTGGCCCGCAGCCGAGGACCCCTTCCTCGAACTGCTGGACGATGTGGTCGACCAGGGATTCGAGGACGACGACCCGGTGTCCGCTCCCTTGGTCGCCTACGCGCTGAAGTTGGTGATCACGGCTCGCACCCGGCTACTCCAGCTCCTCGACACACTGCCGCCCGGCGACCGCTACAACCGAGCGCGGTCCCGGGCCGTGCGGCTTTTCGAGGAGGCCGTGTCCGGCGGCCGGGCGCCGGCCGAACTCCGAGGAGAGACAGCACTTGACTGAGCAGGATCCGTCGGCCGGTACGGGGGCGCCTGGCTTCCCGCACGACAGCGCGGCACTCACCACTTGGCTCACCGCCCTCGTCCGCAACCGCGAGTACGGGACGCTCGCCGAACTCCGCCGGTCCCGGGTTCGTACCAACGCGCACATCCGCGCGGGCTGGTACGGAGGCGACGACCACCGTGACCTCTTCGAGCGGGTGGCCTTCCTGTTCGCGATCTACCACCAGGGGCGCCCCACACCCTCCTACGGCTACGGCAGTCTCGGCGCCGCGGCCCGCAGGATCGGGGACGGGACCGGACGCGGGCCGGACAATCCCGGCGCCCAACGGCTTCTGGACCGTGTCGTCGCGAGCCGACGCGTTCCCTGGCGGCACCTCCAGCACGCGATCACTCGGCTCCGTTCCTGCGAACAGCCCCCACCGTCCTGGGCCACCCTGACCGAAGACCTCATCCGGTGGAACGACCGCAAGGCGCGCATCGCCTACGAGTGGTCGGTCCATTTCCACACCCCTCCGGGAACAGCCGGGAAGCGCGGAACGAACCCATGACACGAGCGACTCCTCCACCAGCGATTCCACCGACGACTCGAAGGGACACCACCTCGTGACCGAGCCACCTCGGAGCCAGTTCCTCTCCTTGCACCTCATCGAGACCCTGGCCGCCGTCCTTCCGGTACGCGACGAGAACGGGCAGCCCAAGTCCCTGGTCTTCGGCGGTGTGGAACGTCACATGATCACGAGCCAGGCCCGCAGGCGCGCCGAGCGGGTCCACGCCCGCAACCGGGCCAACGCCGGCTTGGGGGAGCTCAAGGGGCGAAGCATGGGCGTCCGTACCCGGGAGTGGGCCCTTCTGGCCGGACGCGAACTCGAGTCCGCCCACGGCTGGGACCGGGACAGGGCGCTGGTCACGGCCCGCTCGGTGATGGAAGCCAGCGGTCTCAAATTCGGCGATCCGAAGAAGAAGACCGTGGCCAATCTGACCAAGGTGCTCATCTTCGCGCCGTCCGACGCCGGAGCGAAGATCGCGCGCCACATCGTCGAACGGGCGGCGGAGGTCGAGGAGTGGCGCAACGCCTATCTCGAAGCCCAGGCTCGTATCGAGGCGACGAAGAAGACACGCCGCGGGGCGAGGAGCAAGGACGCGGCAGAACCGGATGCGGAGGAGACCCCCGCGGAAACCGCCAGGGCCGTCGCCCTGCCTCCGCTGCCCAAGGCCACCCGCGACGCCGTTCTGCTGGCCCTCGCACCTCGGGACGCCGTGGACATCGCCCTCTACGGCCGGTTCCTCGCCGAGATTCCCGACTCGCCCAATGTCGACGGCGCCGTCCAGACGGGACATGCCTTCACGGTGCACGAAGCAGAACAAATCGAAGATTTCTACGCGGCCGCCGATGACGCGAAGCTCGATCGCAAACGCAATGCTCTCGATTTCCTCGACGCCGCGGACGACGCGGGCGCGGGTATGACCGGGTACCAGTCCCTGATCTCCGGCACCTTTTACCGACACGCAGTCCTCGACCGTACGCAGCTTCGCGTCAATCTGAGGGTAGCCGGAATGGACGAGGCCGAGGCCGAACAGGTGGCGTCCGAGGCCGAGAAGGAGTTCGTGAACTCCTTCGTGGAGGCATTTCCGGAAGCGAAGAAGAACTCTACCGCGTCCACCGGATCACTGCCTGCGCTCGTCCTCGCCTTCGAAGGGGAACGTCCCTACAACTACGCGTCCGCCTTTCAGAGGCCGGTCGACGAGGGGCTCTTGTCGACCGGCGGGGAAGGACCGGCGGGACCCGCCGCCGTACGCAGGCTGCTGCGCCACCACACCTTCGTCAGCCGCCGTCGCGGCGATCTGCGCACCACGCGGTTGCTCACGTACGACCCCGAGATCGATCTGCTCCTGGGAGAGCTGGAACTGCCGGAGTCGCTGTCCGTGGTGGAGCGGGCCGAGGAACTCACACCGTGAGCGGCACGAACGACTCGCACGTCCTCCTCATCCGGTTGGCCGGCCCCCTGCAGTCCTGGGGGATCGGCGGCAGGTTCGCCCGTCGCGACACACACAGCCGTCCGACGAAGTCGGGCGTGATCGGCCTGTGCGCCGCGGCCCTCGGACTGCCCCGGGAAGAACCCCTCGGGGAACTCGCCGAGGTGCGCTTCGGAGCGCGGGCCGACCGGCCCGGCACGCCGCTTCGCGATTACCACACGGTCGGCGGCGGAAAGTATCCGCTGCGTCCACGGGACCTGATCACCGACCACCAGCGAGCCGCCAAAGCGACCACGGACTCGTTGCCGACGCCACCGCAGGACGACGCCCTGGCGCCCGGCCCGTTCGGACGTGCCGAGCTCCATGCCTGGTACGGCTCACCGAAATACGTCGCCTCCGACCCGGGGTCAGGGGTGCTCCTCTCCGGAGAGGTCCGCCGCCACAGCCTGATCACAGAGCGCTGGTATCTCGCCGACGCCGCCTTCCTCGTCGGGCTGGAGCACCAGGACAGGGCCCTCCTGGAGCGTGTGGCCCACGCCCTGGAGTACCCGAAGAGGCTGCTCTGGCTCGGCCGCAAAGCCTGTCCGCCGTCGGGTGACCTCACCGTCGGTATCGCTCCGGGCTCGCTCAAGGAGGTCTTCGAGACACACTCCCTGCTTCCCGATGCCGTCGGGCCCGAAGCCGAGCCGTCGGCAACCGCGCAGCGCATACGCCCGTGGGCCTGGATCGAGAGCAGACGGCCGCTCCCCGGCGTCGGCCCCCTGTCCGACCAGCCCGTGCAATTCGGGGCGGACGGAGGGACCCACAGCCTCCGCTGGGAGACCCGCCACCGCATCACCATCGCCGCACACGCCCGTGGATGGGACATCATCCTGTGAACACGAACACCACCGCATCGGACGTTTCATCGGGCGCGGGCCGGGCCGCCAGATTCGTCGCCGCGCAGACTCTGTTGACCCTGGACGCCCGACATCCGTTCGTCGGCAAATCGCTCATCGACGCACAGGACATGCACCGAACCGTCATGAGCGGCTTCCCCGGCTGGGTAGACGACGGCAGCCCGGATCCCCGTGCCCAGATGGGCATCCTGTCGACCTGGACTGTCGACCTCCGGCAGGCGCGGCTCAACCTGGTGGTCCAGTCGTCAGTCCCTGCCGACTGGAGTGGCATTTCCCGTGCGGCTCTGGCCGAGAGGCCGGAGCCTCTCACCATCGATCGGACCTTCCGCTTCGGCGACAAGGTCACCTTCCGCACGGTCGTCAATCCCGTTCACAGCGTTCCACCCCCACCGGGCTCTCCGCCGAGGACCCGGGGCACCCGCGTCCCCCACACTCGCCCTGAACATGTGAAGGGATGGTTCGTGCGCCGCCTCCAACCGCCCGGCGAACCCGCGGTCGCCCCGGACGGCGTCACCCGCATCGGAGCGGACGCCGATACCGATCGGATCGCCGTACGCATGCTCCCGAACGCCTCGAGCCCAGCACCGCACAAAGGCTTGCGCATCGCTCGTGCGGAAATCAAAGGCGCCCTCACGGTCACCGACCCCAACACCTTCGTCGCGGCCCTCGCTCAGGGCATCGGCCACGCGCGCGCGTACAGCTGCGGGCTGATCCTCGTACGCTGAACCGCTCAACGGCCGACCGAAGGCGAACTTCTTCTCGCGGATCCTGCCGCTGGCGTTCGGCGCCGGCGGCAGGGCTCTTCACATACGAGCGGTCAGGACGCAGCACTTGAGAGAGACCACCGCGCGCCCGCCGCTTCGCTTCTGTCATCGCCCTCACTCTCCCCATGGCCACCAGTCCACTGGATTGGTGGCGTGCTGGAGCAGATAAGGCGACTGGGAGTTAGCCAGTCGATTCATACTGGCAGCGTCGCACGACACGTCGCTCCCGGCCAAGCTGTGGTGTGCGGCCTCATGACATAGCCGACAGAAGAGTCTCAGGACAGGCTTGACGGCGGTCTCGGGACATTCTTGACGGCCGCGATCAGCTCCTTGATCCTTGATGTTGTGGCGGTGGGGGAAGGTTCCGAACAGGGTCCAACGTGGCTGGTAGAGCAGCGATACCGCGCTGTCCTTGAAGTGCTCGATGGTTCTCCAGTCAGCGAAGTAGCCGTCCGGTACGGCGTGTCGCGCCAGACGATCTACACCTGGAAGTCCAAGTACAACGTGGGCGGGCTCGAAGGGCTGCGGGAGAAGTCCCGGCGTCCGCGGTCCAGCCCCACGCGGATCCCGGGCGAGATCGAGGCCCTGGCCTGTGAGATGCGGCGAGCGAACCCCCGTTGGGGCGCCCGGCGGATCGCCTTCGAGATCGCTCGGACCAGTCCCGCCGCAGCTCCGTCACGGGCGACGGTGCATCGCGTTTTGGAACGCAACGGGCTCATCCGGCACCAGAAGCAGCAGCATCGCCGCAAGTACCGGCGGTGGGAGCGCGAGACGCCGATGCATCTGTGGCAGCTGGACCTGGTCGGCGGGATCTACTTGGCCGACGGCCGTGAGTGCAAGATGCTCACCGGGATCGACGATCACTCCCGGTTCGTCGTCGTCGCCAACGTCCTGGCGGTGCCCTCCGGGCGGGCCGTCGCGGACGGTTTCATGCGCGCTATGCGCACCTACGGGGTGCCTGCGGAGGTTCTCACCGACAACGGCAAGCAGTTCACCGGCCGCTTCACCAAACCCCGGCCCGCCGAGGTGCTGTTCGAGCGCGTCTGCCGGGAGAACGGCGTTACCGCCAAACTGATCAAGCCCTACTCGCCGACCACGACGGGAAAGATCGAGCGTTGGCATCAGACTCTGCGCCGCGAACTCCTCGATGTCTCGGGCCCGTTCACTGATCTGCCCGCCGCGCAGGCCGCCGTCGATGCCTGGGTGCACACCTACAACACGGCCAGGCCCCACCAGGCCCTCGAGATGGCCACCCCAGCCAGCAGGTTCCGTCCGAACCCGCCGCCGGAACCGACCGTTGTTACCGCTGCAGCGTCCCTTGAAGAACCATCCGTCGCGGCCGAGCCCGCGGCGCCGGTCACCATGCTGATTCCGACCTCGGCGCCGCCCAGGGAGTTCGAGACCGTCGTCGGAGCTGGCGGCCTGGTCGGCGTGCTGCCCCGCGTTCAGCGGGTCAGGCTCGGCAAGGAGTACGCGGGGCGCCGCGTACGGGTGTGGGCCGACGAGCACACGGTTCACATCGTCATCGACGGCGAGTTGATCAGGAGCGTCGCGTCGTGTCTCGACGCCAGCAACCTGCACGAGCTTTCGATGCGAGGGGCGGTCCGGGCAGGGCCTCCACCCGCAGTCCCTGCCGCGGGTCGGCTGGGACGACTGGAACCCGGCGCTGTGATCGAAGTGGACCGGAAGGTCGACCAAAGCGGTGTCGCCAGCCTCGGCAAGACCGAGGTGGCCGTCGGATATGAACTCGCTAACCAGCGGGTCACGTTGCGCCTGGACGGCCACCTGATGCACGTCGTCCATGACGGCGTGCTCGCCAAGACTCTGCCCTCACCGATCGATGCCGACCAGCGCGCTGGCCTTCGCGGCGCCAGAGTCGCTTCGGGCGAACTACCCGCACCCGTGGCCGGCGCAGTCCACGTCGAACGCAAGGTCCCCGCAGACGGCGTCATCATGGTCGCTCGCCAACGCCTACGCGTCGGCCGCACCTACGCCGGCGAGATCGTCACTGTCCACGTCGAGGACACCTACTTCCGCGTCACGCTGAACGGCGCTGACCTTGCACTTCACCCACGCAAGAGCCAGCACCCAGTCACCCGCTTCAGGGCAAAAATCCACGCTCCGAAGCTCTGAGCCACAATCCAGCATCTCCTGAGACCGTCAACGATGTCCTGAGAACAAGCTGTCAACCAAGTCCCGAGACCTCACACGACAAGCCAGAGCGCCAGCGTCTTGTGGCCGGGCTCATCCCCACAGAGCGGGGAGCGGTTCAACGACGGCGAGCCCTGCACCTTCAGCATGGGCTCATCCCCGCGGTGCGGGGAGCGGTTCCCGACGCGGGCCCGTCCGATGATCCCTACGGGCTCATCCCTGCGGTGCGGGGAGCGGTTGAGGAACTGGGCGTCGCGGTGGAAGGGGTTGGGCTCGTCCCCGCGGTGCGGGGAGCGGTACGAGCAGATCGACGTGACCGGCCTGATCTGGGGCTCATCCCCGCGGTGCGGGGAGCGGAAGGCGTGCTGCCAGTCGTGGAAGCCGTCGCCGGGCTCATCCCCGCAGCGCGGGGAGCGGAGGTGGCTCACGAGTTGCTCGAACCTTGGCCAGGGCTCATCCCCGCAGCGCGGGGAGCGGTCGGGGAACGCGCGCCGGTTGGGCATGCCCAGGGGCTCATCCCCGCAGCGCGGGGAGCGGACCTGCTCGCGGAGGGCGGTGTCGGCGCGGACGGGCTCATCCCCGCAGCGCGGGGAGCGGCATCGAGGTGAACAGCTCGACGGCGAGGTCGTCGGGCTCATCCCCGCAGCGCGGGGAGCGGCGCCCACAGCTCACGCGTCGCCTGGTTCGGCTTGGGCTCATCCCCGCAGCGCGGGGAGCGGATCCGGTGGAACAGGTCGAAGGGGTCGACGCGGGGCTCATCCCCGCAGCGCGGGGAGCGGCAGTCGAAGTCCTTGTCATTGATGACGCTCTGGGGCTCATCCCCGCAGCGCGGGGAGCGGTCTTCGTGAGCTGCACTCTTATCAAGGGGCGACGCTTGTTTCAGCAAGGATGAGAGAAAACGATATCCAGGACAGAGGGGGAATGCGTTCCCCTGAGATCCCCTCCATGCCACAGACTACGTGTTCACACCGAGGTTTCTCAGGTGAGGCTGCCAGGCCCCCAAGTCGGTGTAAAAGTTCGCGATGGCCGTTCCGCCCCTGCTGTTCTGCGTCTTGTCGATCATGCGCCGGCTGAAGCAGCCGTCGCCAGTCGCTGCTCCCTGGTACGTGGAGGCGAAAGGTTCTCGTCGCAGCTGATCCCGGCAGGCCGCGAAGGACCAGCAAGGCAGGGCCTGAGAGAAGGGGCTCATCCCCGCGGTGCGGGGATCGGTTGCCCGAGCCGGGAATCCCGGTGATCATGACCGGCTCATCCCCGCAGTGCGGGGAGCGGGGCCCGCCTGGTCGTGCTCAACATGCGCGGCTTGGGGCTCATCCCCGCAGAGCGGGGAGCGAGGCCGCGCGATCTGCTGCGCGCTCAGGAAGGTGGGCTCATCCCCTCGGTGCGGGGAGCGGGGAGTAGGTCTGAATCGCCATGAAGTTCAGGGTGGGCTCATCCCCGCGGTGCGGGGAGCGGCCGGAGGACCAACATCCCGTCGTGACCAAATGGGGCTCATCCCCGCGGGTGCGGGGAGCGGAGGCGCTTGAGGCTCACCTTGGTCTGCAGCTCGGGCTCATCCCCGCGGATGCGGGGAGCGGTCACCAGCAGCGCCGAACTCTGGGGAGGTGACGGGCTCACCCCCGCGGTGCGGGGAGCGGCGGGGCGGTGCGACTGTGGCCGCCCCGACCCTGGGCTCATCCCCGCGGCGCGGGGAGCGGCGGGCGCGGTGGGTGCAGAGGTACCGCCCGGGCTCATCCCCGCGGTGCGGGGAGCGGTGCCCGAGCCAGTGGTTCCCCACCGCCGGATGGGCTCATCCCCGCGGTGCGGGGAGCGGATCGCGCTGGCCCTCGCCATACCCGCCGTCGTGGGCTCATCCCCACAGCGCGGGGAGCGGTTTCGTGCGTCCAGCCCCCTGGGGAAGGGCTTGGGCTCATCCCCGCAGCGCGGGGAGCGGAGGTCGTCGGAGGTGATCAGGTGGATGTCGGCGGGCTCATCCCCGCGGTGCGGGAAGCGGGCACTCCTCGTCGGCTGGGGCGGAAGCCTCCTCGGCTCATCCCCGCGGCGCGGGGAGCGGCCTTCCCTGGCCGTCCCCCTGGCCGTCCACCTGGGCTCACCCCCGCAGCGCGGGGAGCGGGCCGCCGCCCGACTCGCGCCGCCTGCCAGTCCGGGCTCATCCCCGCGGTGCGGGGAGCGGCAGGTGAGACTACGCCCCGTAGGGGTGGCCGGGGGCTCATCCCCGCGGCGCGGGGAGCGGGGCAACGACCATCTTCCATGCCGACTCTGCAAGGGCTCATCCCCGCAGTGCGGGGAGCGGAAGCGTCGCGACGGGTACCCGTGCACGGCGCTGGGCTCATCCCCGCAGTGCGGGGAGCTGGCCGCGCGGATCTACCACGGCCGGTACGGGACGGGCTCATCCCCGCGGTGCGGGCAGCGGACCGGGCGGACTTCGCGCGCGACGCCATGGTGGGGCTCATCCCCGCGGTGCGGGGAGCGGACCCGGCCGCCGCCCGTGACGGGCTCCAGGGTGGGCTCATCCCCGCGGTGCGGGGAGCGGCTTGTAGCTGTTGACGCCGATCTTGAGGATCTCGGGCTCATCCCCGCGGTGCGGGGAGCGGACCGAGCCCCGGTACGAGGTCGGCCAGGTGCGGGGCTCATCCCCGCGGTGCGGGGAGCGGGGGTGGCGCCCCGTCTTGGGAGAAGTCGACCGGGGCTCATCCCCGCGGTGCGGGGAGCGGAACCAGCCTTCCAAGGTGGTCTGGCTGTCCTCGGGCTCATCCCCGCGGTGCGGGGAGCGGGACATCAGCTGGTAGATGGTGGGCTGGTCCTGGGGCTCATCCCCGCGGTGCGGGGAGCGGCGGCGGACCTGGCACGTGTCCGATGGTTGCAGGGGCTCATCCCCGCGGTGCGGGGAGCGGCCGAACCCCCACCCCCGTGCCGCCCGCTCAAGGGGCTCATCCCCGCGGTGCGGGGAGCGGTCTTCGTGAGCTGCACTTTTATCAAGGGGCGACGCTTGTTTCAGCAAGGATGAGAGAAAAGGACATCCAGAACAGAAGGGGAATGCGTTCGCCTGAGGTGCCCCCACGCCACAGACTACGCGTTCACACCCAGGTTTCTCAGGTGAGGCTGCCGCCCGAGGTGGCTACCATCCGGTACTCGTCGTGACGTCGACGCCGCGCAGCCACCGACGCCGCGCCTCCTGCGGCTGGGAGGAATCCGGCGCCAAGGCCGCCGTCGGCAACACCACCGTGATCACCGACGGCGGATACCAGGGCACCGGCCTGGTCAATCCCGCACCGGAAGGCGAAAGGCCATGCCGCACTCCCGGACTGAAAAGAGGAGCACTACCGGTCCCACAAGCAGGTCCGAGCCCGTGTCGAGCGCGTCGTCGCCCGCATGAAGACCTGGAAAATCCTCCGCGACCGCCGCTTCAAAGGCGAAGGCATCCACCACACGATGCTCGGCATCTCACAGATGCACAACCTCACCCTCGCCGACTGAGCCAGGGGCCCCGCATCAAGGCTGACCTCGCGCGAGGCGGCTCGGAGATCATCTACGTGAGAGCCCTAGCTTCGGCGCTCTCCCGCCGCACATCTCCGGCCATTTTCCACGCTCAGCTCCACCCGACCATTAGTCAGATTTATCCCTCCGCCCTGTCAGGAACGCCCTTTCGAGGGACAGCGGTGGCAGCTTCCACCGTCTAGGCTTTCTTCCGTTCTCACTGGTCCGTGAAAATGGCGCACCAGCGTGAAAACGTGACGGGGAGCCAGGACGACGGTGGACCAGTGGGACGGATCGAGGCTGGTCAGCAAGTGGAAGGCGGTTCGGGCATGGGCAGGATCCACAACGGTATGGCGGCCGATGCGGTGACCGGTGCGCAGTGGGTAAAGGCGTCCGCATGCGATGCGATCAACTCCTGCGTCGAGGTTGCGAAGGTTGGTGAAAACGAGATTGCGATGCAAAACTCGCGCTTCCCGGACAGTCCGGCGCTAGTCTTCACGCGCGCGGAGATCGTGGCCTTCTTCGATGGTGTGATGAAGGGTGAGTTCAACGCCCTGACTGACTGAAACGTGTGGCCATAGGTTGCCTGTGGCCGGGTAGCGTTTCATTCTTGGCGCGGGCGGGAGACTCCCGCCCGCACAAGGAGTGGACATGTCAGGTCAGATTCTGGCCTTGGTCGGACGGCAGGATGAGCCACCGCCGGCCACCCCCGCAGCAGCAGCGAAGCTCGTCGGCGTGCTGCTGCGGCACCTGCGGCTGAAGCAGGGGTACAAGCAGATTGATGTCGTGCGGGCCGTCCCGGAGTTCCGGTCTGATGCCACGCTGAGCCGCTACGAGAACGCCGCGGTCACTCTCAAGGCGGAGAAGGTCTTTGCACTCCTGCGCTTCTACGAGGCGCGGGAGGACTGGATCAGGGAAGCTGAGCTGCTCCTGCAGAGGCCCCACGAGCAGAGCTGGTGGTCCTCGTTCACGGATGTCGCGAACTCCACGCTGCTGGCCCTGTTCGCCCTGGAATCCACCTCGAGGGAGGTTCAGGTACTCCAGGAGAACAACGTCCCGGGGATGTTCCAGACTGCCGGTTATGCCCGTGCTTTGATGGCAGGTTTCGCCCGGGCACAGTCCAATTCTGAGATGCGACGCAAGTACCTTGAGGCCATCGACCGCCGGCTGGACATGCGCCGCCGTCGGCAGCATCTCCTCGACGAGCCCCATGCCCCCACTTTCAAGGCTGTCATCGCGGAATCGGTTCTGGACAAGGAGCTGGGTGGCACGAGGATCATGCGCGAGCAGCTGCGGTGGCTGTTCAATCTGGCGGAGAACAAGCCGAACGTGCATATCCGGATCCTGCCCGGGTCCGCCCTGCGTGAGGAGTCCCCGCTGCACCCTGCGATAACCCTGTGCAAGCCCTATGACGGGGCTGACGGCTGCTCCGTGTACCTGGAGGACAAGAACCGAAGCTGCGAGCTCCTCACCGACAGGGCGGAAATCGAGACCTACATGGCGTCGATGGACGACTGGTGGCCCCGTACCCTGTCGAAGACGGAGACCATGAGGCGTCTCCAGTACCACATCGACCGGCTCGCCGACGAGGAACCGGAGTAGCCCCGTCACCTGATGCGGGCGACCCCGCCGTACTCGATCCATTCCTCGGTCCGCTGCCGCGGAGCGAGATCGCTGTCCGGCAGCCAGCGCGAGACCTCGACCGGCTCGGGAGCTTCGAGGAGGTCCAGGCCCTCGAAGAGCCGGTTGACCTCGCTGATCGAGCGGACCTGCCCCCAGGAGTTGTTGGTGATCTCCTGCATGAATCCGGTGATGCTGTCCCGGAGTCCCTCGTCATCACTGGCCAGCTGCGAGATCACCAGATAGCTGCCGGACGGCAGCTGCTCGGCGACTTTGCGGACCAGTCCCCAGGGGTCGTCACCGTCCGGGATGCAGTGGAGAACGGAGACGAACAGGGCCGCGACCGGCTGGTCATCGCGCAGCAGTCGGCGCACTGCGCGGCTTGCGAAGATTTTTGTAGTGTCGCGCATGTCGGCGTTGAGGACGGCCGTGGTCGTCGGGTCCTCCGCCAGCATCATTTCCCCGTGGGCGAGGACTACGGGGTCGTTGTCGATGTAGACGACCTCACTGGCCGGGTCGATGTCCTGTGCGACCTGGTGCACGTTGGGCGTCGTGGGAAGTCCGGACCCGTGGTCGAGGAATCTGCGCACCCCCTGCACCTGCGCGAGATAGCGCACGGCCCTGATGAGGAATGCCCGGTTGACGAGCGCTAATTCACGAGTGCTGGGAGCCAGCCGGAGTAACTCCGTGCACGCTTCCCGATCGACGTAATAGTTGTCCGTCCCGCCCAGAAGGTAGTCGTACATTCTGGCAACGCTGGGCCTGCTGAGATCAATGATGAGCCGCTCCCCCCACTCTCGGACGCACGCATCCCCTTGGATACGGCAGGTCCCCGAAGGCAGAGATCCCATGGTAGAAGGGCAACCGTCACAGGGCTACCCTGGCCCATCGGCGCTGCATGGCATTTGATGGCATATCAGCCATCCTCTTGACTCCTAGCGTTCCGATGCGCACCTCTGTGCCGTGAGGGCATTCGACGCAGGCATATTCACAGTGTATGGGTGGGGAGGAGGTCTCGCAGGGCCCGTCGGCGCAGCAGCTCGAAGCCGGCCTCGGACAGCCCCATCGCGTGGCCGGCCCGGCGGGGCGGCAAGCCCAGTCTGTAGCGGAGGACCAGGGCGTCCGCCGCGTCACGGTCCAGCAGACCGTGAAGCCCGTATCGCGGCGCGGTTCGGTTCTCGGAGGCTCTGCGGGACAGCAGGCCCCAGGCGTGAGCCGCCGGTGAGGAGCTGCGAAGTGCCCTGTGCCACTGCTCGCCGAGGTCGCGCAGGGCAGCCCGGGCGATCCTGCTGCCGGCATGCCGGGATCCTGCGGCGGCAGCGCCGAACCGCTGGTAGACGGCCCAGTGGTCGGAGCAGAAGGCCAGGTAGGAGACGGGGAGTTGCTGAGCGGTCCGCGGTTCCATCCATGCGCAGCACCGGTCGCCGAGTTCGGCTTCAGCGCGCAGTCCCGGCGGGCTGGGGCGCATCAGCATGAGGTTCACCTCACAGGTGTTGCAGGCAGGGCAGAGCGGAGCCGGGCTCGCAGGCGGCACAACGCGTTGGACGACGGGCCGCAGGCAGGCGAAAGGGACACGGTCAGGAGTCGGCCGGTGGCGCGGGGGGATGTTCCGGCGGCGCCCCCGCCCGCCGGGGCGGACGGGGGCTTCACCCAGGTTGAGCCGTCAGACGGTGCGGCGGACCTTCAGGTAGGCGGCACAGCTGCGGTCGGACACGGAGGCCGCCGTCATACCCAGCAGGACCTCCACCGGGAGGGGTTCTGCGCGGGCGGCTGCCGTCGCGAGGGTGCCGATCAACAGCAGGGAACTGAAGCGGAGCGTCAACATGAAGACGCTCGAGATCGCGGTTTGCAGGAGGGCCGGCAGCGGAATGCTAACCTCTGGCGCTGCCGGAAGGACTCTTGCGAGCATCCGGCGGACGTGCTGAATCAATTTTCGTGCTCCTCGGTGCGTAGTTGAGAAGGCACGAGGGAGAGGGCCTCGAGTTGGTTGTCGTCAGCCTCGGGGCCCTTTTCGTGCCCACTCGGAAGCTAGTCACATTCCCCGCTTGCCGGAGCAGCTGATACACATGAAAGCGGAGCCGGGAACTTCCAAAAGTGCAGTGGAGCAGCGCTGGAGTTGACCGCTTCCCAACGCAGAGGAAGCCCTGTCGATCAATGGCGGAACCTGGTGGGCAACTTTGGTCAGAAAGGTGCAGGCGAGCCTGAAAGTCCCTCGCGCACCCGGCACACCACACCCCTCGTTCGAGTGAATCCTCCAGTCGGCGGCTCCGCCGGGGGCTGCAAACGATGAGATCCCGCAGCCGTGAAACCCGCCAAGCGCACCCCCGGGCCGCGGTGCCGGCCGGCAGGCACCGGGCTGGGGCTATCCGGAAGCCCTCCGCGTGTGCGGAGCCCAGAACTCACCTTCCCGAGGTTCGAGGTGAAGTGCCTGACAGCGCCGCGTGGTTTCCGTGGACGGGAGGTGGGCCTCCGGTGCGTACCCACATCCGCTACCTCCAGTCCGCGCTCCCCTCAGAGGCAGGGATGTCCCGGGTCGGCTCGACGTGCTCGCCCTGCCGACGACAAGTGGTCTTGGGGAGGATCCGCTCCTTGATGCCGGCGAGGGCGAGTCTTGGCGCTGGGGTCCGTTCAGCGGCACGTCGTCGAGGTCAGTCGCCCTCTTGTTCGAGGCGGGCCTGGCGTGCCCGGATGGCGGCGAGGCCGGAGTTCTCGGCCACCGGAACGGTGCGCGTGATCTCCTGGCCTGAGGATGCTTCACGGAGTTCCGCGCCGCAGGCGTCGTTGAGTGCCAGGGCCTGTGGCGGGGCGGGTGGTGCAGGCCAGGACTGGATCAGGTACCACTCCACCACATGCTCGGGGGCTTCATCCGGCGCCGTGTCCCTGCCCCGGGCGTGGAAGCGCAGCCGGTAGCTTCCCGGGCCCTGGGGGGCCAGGGAGGGGAAGGCTCCCGGGTCGGTCATCAGCTCCCCTACCGTGAGGTTTCCGGAAGGGGAGGTGACCGATACCTCGACGACTTCTTCGAAGCCGGCGAGTTCGGCTTCCGGTTCGGTGCCGTAGGCGCGGAGGGTCACTTCGATGTCGCCGGTGTGGATGCCGGTGTGGACGGTCAGCCGTCCCTCGCCGGCTTCGACCAGGCCGTTGTCCCCCAGCGGCAGGTCCTCGGTGACGCTGCCGGCTTCTTCCTGGACGAGGAACTGGCTGTAGTGGACGAAGAGCTGACCGGTGTGTTCAGTGATCGGGCGCGTCATCGGAGAGCCTCACAGGCCGGGGTTCAGGGCTTGATCCATACCAGGAACTTATCCTTGTTCAGGATCCGGCTGTAGATATAGAAGTTCACGAGGGCCGTCCCGCCCCTACTGTTCTGCGTCTTGTCGATCATGCGGCGGCTGAAGCGACCGTCGCCGGTCGCTGCTCCCTGGCAGGTGGAGGCGAAAGGGTCTCTTTGCAGCTGGTCCCGGCGGGCCGCGAAGGACCAGTAAGGCAGGGCCTGAGGGAAGGGGCTCATCCTCGCGGTGCGGAGCGGTTCCACGCCTGTGCATCATTGGGATGCACTGTGGGCTCATCCCTGCGGTGCGGGGAGCAGATTGAGCTCAGGGGGGCTCGTCCTACGTCGGGGGCTCATCCCCGCGATGCGGGGAGCGGCCCAGTCATCGCCGTCGCGCTTAGCTTGCTCCGGGCTCATCCCCGCGGTGCGGGGCGCAGCGCCGTGCCGTACTCGGCCTCCATCGGGCTCATCCCCGCGGTGCGGGGAGCGGTCTTCGTGATCTGCACTTTTATCAAGGGTCGACGCTTGTTTCAGCAAGGATGAGAGAAAAGGACATCCAGGACAGAAGGTGAATGCATTCGCCTGAGATCCCTCCATGCCACAGAATACGCGTTCACGCCCAGGTTTCTCAGCTGAGGCTGCCAGGCCCCCAAGACGCCCCGTCGGGGGCCCCACACCTCGGGCCGAGTCGGTAACCGGCACGCAAGGACAGGCAGTTCACGGAAGGCAAGTGCGGTCAGTTCCAACCGTTCGACATACACCGGGGACAGGCGGCAGCGGCACACAAGCCACCAAGCACCGAAACCCGAACTCGCCCCTGGGTGACAAGGGTGGGGACGCCATCAATACCCCACTCGCGGCCGGGTGCCTCAACAACGACTGCGCCCGGAGAGCGCAGCGAGGGGAGCGGCACCTAACGTAGGGACCTGCGCGACAGCCATTCACATCAGGCCTGTGATGCTGACCGCGGCAGTGACCACCTGGTTCTACGTATTCAGCACTGACACCAGTAAACTAACAACACGTAAGCGACAGGACGCATAGCCCACGCTCAAGAGGATGGGTGCGTCCCGCCACTTCGCTTCTACCATCGCCCCCACACTCCCCATGGCCACCAGTACACTGAATTGGAGGCGTACTGGAGCACATAAGGCGACTGGGAGTTATCCAGTCGATTCATACCGGCATCGTCGCACGATCCGGAGCGTCCGGCCCAGCAATCGAGGGCCAGACCCGGGAGTAATTAGATGTACACAGAACGTAACCAAGAAGGTACATCCCCTGCCCCGGCGGAGGAGATGGGTCCGAGCGATCTCGACCTGCGGGGCAGGCCCGCCGGCCTGGCGCCACCCGACGAACTTGCCCACCTCCACCCCGACACGGCCTTCTTGATCGCGTACTCGCGCATATCAGATGACTGGCGGAAGCACAACCGCAAGAAGGCGGCCACGTCGTCCTGGGCGGCTGGCAAGGGCGTCGCGAACCAGCACCGACGCAACGACAAGAACGCGGCTCGCCACGGAGCGATCATCGTCCACCGCTACACCGACAACGACTTGTCGGCCTCGAAGCGAGACGTCGTACGCCCCGACTTTCAGGCGATGCTTCGCGACCTGCGGCGCGGGCACACCCCCGAGGGCTACCCCGCGCACGGGGTCATCTGCGTGGACCAGGACCGAGTCCAGCGCACGGACCGGGACTGGGAAGACTTCGTGGACGCCCTGACCCTCGACACGAGTCGACGCTTCTACACCCCCTCCGGCCCGATGGATCTCACCGAGGAGAGCGAGATCATCAAGACCGGCGTCATGGCGGTGGTGAACAAGGCGGAGTCCCTGAAGAAGAGGCGTCGCATCCGCGACTGGCACCAGGACCGAATCCTTGACGGCCTCCCTCACAGCGGGCCCCGGCCCTTCGGCTGGGAAGAGGACCGCAAGACCCTGCGGCCGGACGAGGCGATGTTCCTGGCCTGGTCGATCGATGAACGGATCAAGGGCAAGGCCATGTCGACGCTCTGCCTGGAGGCGAAGCGACGCGGACTCACAGGTACTCGGGGTGGGGAGATCGTCCCTCAGACCCTTACGCAGATGATGACGGCTCCGCGAGTTTGTGGTTATCGCGCCAACCGCGGCGAACTCGTCCTGGACGACGAAGGGTCCCCGATCGCCGGCATCTGGCAGACGATCTGCTCACCCGAGAAATGGCTCGCGGTCTGCGCGACCTTTGGGGACGGCAGCACCTACCTGGCGCGCGGCGCTGGAACTCCGCGAATAACCGGGGTGCCAAAGACCATAAAGTATATGGGGTCCACCCTGCTTCGCTGCCAGTATCGGTTTGGATATGACGTCAAAGACCCTTCGCTCATCGGTCGGGTCTGCAATAAACCAATGGGCGGCAACAAGGCTCGCAGCAGGAAGAGCCCATACGTCTACCTCTGCGCCCGATGCTCGCGCAATGGAATATCCGGCCCGATGGTTGACATGCAGATTCAGCGCTTGCTCCTGGCCAAGCTGGAACAAGCTCAGGCAACCTTCATCCCGCCTGACACCCTTTGGCCAAAGGAAGGTCAACTACGGCAGCGAGCCGACAAGTTGGCCGAACTGGAAGATCAGTGGAGCGAGGACAGGATCAGTAGCGAGATGTTCTATCGGCTGGCCCCGAAGATTGAGAAGGAAGTAAAGGCGCTTCGGCGTGAACGCGCACAGTTCGAGTTGGCATCCCAGGCCGAGAGAGAAGCGCCGGGCGATGTAGCTCGAAAGTGGCTGGCCGGAGAATACGACCTCGAACAGAAGCGTAAAGTGCTGTTCGAGGCATTCGCCGCAATCCAGGTGCTGCCGGGACAGAAGGGCAACAAGACCCCCGACCCCAAGAGGCTTATCCCTATCTGGAATCAGTGAGCCGAGCAGCGCCGACCCACCCGACGGCATGCGGATGGCGACCGGAGCCTAATTCTGCGGACTCTTTTAGGACTCCGAGGAACCTGCCGAGAAGAGCGGAGTGATACGTGACACGCATTCTGATCATCGGTGGTGGGGTCGCCGGCACGGCGACTGCGCTGGCCCTGCACAAGGCAGGGTTCAACGTCACCGTGCACGAGGCGCACCCCGACACGGCCGAGGACATCGGGGCGTTTCTGGCCGTGGCGAGCAACGGGATGCGCGCGCTGACGGAACTCGACGCCTCGGGCGTGGTCACGGCGCTCGGTTTCCCGCTGCATTCCATGCGAGTACTCGACGCCCAGGGTGGTCAGCTGGCCCAGGTGCCGCTGGGCGAGGCCGACAACCCGCGGCTGCGGTACCGGTGCCTGCGCCGCGGCGAGTTGAACGCCGCCCTGCAGGCCGAGGCCGTCCGCCGAGGAATCCGGCTGTCGCACGGGGCGCGGCTGGTGTCCGTCGAGAACAGGCAGGACGAGGTGACCGTGCGCTTCGCTGATGGCAGCGTCGCGACCGGCGATCTGCTCGTCGGCGCAGACGGCCTGAGTTCGGTCGTCCGGCGATCGGTCGCGCCCGGCGTGGAGCCCGTCTACGCGGGGCAGGGCGTCTTCTACGGCTACACGAGCAGTAACCCGGCGGCTGAGGGCACCGGCCGGTTCACCACGGTGCGGGGCAGCGCCGCGGCCTTCGGCTACATGGTCTCGCCGGATGGGGAGACCTACTGGTTTGCCCGCGTCAGCGGCGACGCCGTGCCCGTCGACGAACTCGCACACCCCACGCCGTCCCGCTGGCGAGAACAACTCGTCGCGCTGCTGGCCAAGGACGCCACCCCCGCCGCGGACATCGTCGCGGCCTCCACCGACGACATCATGGCCACCAACGCCACCGAGATCCCGCCCGGCACCCGCTGGAACTCCGGGCGGACGCTGCTCATCGGCGATGCGGCGCACGCCGCCTCACCGGTGACCGGGCAAGGGGCATCGATGGCACTGGAAGACGCCGTCATCCTCGCCAAATCTCTGCGGGACACCCCCGGCCTGGACAGCGCCCTCTCCTTGTACGAGGCGTGCCGCCGTCCCCGCGTGGAGCACAACATCATCGCCAGTGGAGAGATCTCCCGCCGCACCCGCACCCCACCGCGCACCGCCGGGGCACCGCCCCCGCAGCGCCCCGGCGACGACACCCTGGCCGTGCAACTGGACTGGAAGCTCGACATGCGCACTACCTCTGACGATGCGGACTAGTCGTCCTGTCGGGTGAGGTTGGGGATGGAGAGCAACTTCCAGCGGCAGATCGTGTAATGGTCATCATTTGCTCGTCCAGGACGCGAGCAGGGTGAGCGCTGCGATACTCGTGGCGAAGGCGGCGACGAAGGTGGAGGCGGCCCTGATGGCCGCGGTCGGCAGCGTGGCCCCGTCCAAGCGGTGCAGGACGCCGGCCACACCTGCCGCGAGGGCGGAGCAGACGGCGGCAACGGTCAGAACGAGAACGGCCACGACGGCGGACAGGGACATGGACTCTCCTTGGGTGGGCGGGCAGCTGTGCGCTGCGTGATGTGAGTACCGTGCCGGGGGGTTTGGGTGTCCCACACGCCGATCGGACAAGCAGGTGTCCGGCCAGTCGAGTCAGCAGGTCAGCGGGGTGCATCGCGCTGCTGGGCGTCCAACGGCGAATAGCGTCGGACACCACCTGCTGGGATGTCCGACAGGGGGAGAGAGATGGCCGGCGACGAGGGGGGCTCGGTGGAGGCGGAGGAACACTTCCGTTCGTTGTTGCTCACCCTGGGCAATCTGCGCAAATGCGTCGCCTTTCCCATCAGGAAGTTGGCGAGTCAGGTCGGGGTGCCGCGCAGCACCTTGGTGTCGTGGCTGAAGGACGCGACGATTCCCGATGAGGTCGACAGGGTGAGGAAGGCGGCCGACCTGTTGCTGGACGCTGCCCGTAATCACCCGGACGCCTCGGCAAGCGACTATGTGGTCCGCCTTGACCGGGTCGACTGGGCGCGGGCACACGCAGCGGCTCAGAATGCTCGGGCTGAGGGGCGCAGCCGGTCGGCCCGCACCGGCAGCGCGCGACGAGCACAGTCGCAGCAGGCCGACCGCTCCCCGGTGCAGCACCAGGTCGTTCCCCGCAATGCGTCGTCGTGGACGGCTCGCCAGCTGGGAATCCATGCTGCGGTGCCTGGTGGCCGGGGCGACGATGATCGCGGCGAGTTCGCGCTGCCGGACTATGTGCCGCGAGAGCACGATGCGCGCGTACGCGCGCGGTTGCGATACGTGGTCGAGGGCGGCGAGGCAGCACTGTTGGTGTTGCGTGGCGGGTCGTGTACGGGCAAGACCCGCACTGCGTATGAGGCGGTGCGGGACGTGGTACCCAACTGGCGTCTGCTGTACCCGAAGACGGCGCAGGCACTGGTGGAAGCGTTGGCAGGTTCGTCCGTGGTGGGCCAGACCGTGTTGTGGCTGGACGACCTGCACCGTCTGCTGGCCGAGCCGGCCGGAGAGGACGCGGCAGTGGCGCTATTGGAGGTGTTGGAGCGGCCCGGACCGGTGGCAGCCGTGGCAACGATCTGGCCCGAGAACTATCAGGCGCTGGTCGCAACGCCCGTCGCGGGCCAGGCGGACCGACATCGGCAGTCCCGCGCGTTGCTCAGGTGTGGGTGGATGGTTGACGTGCCGGTGGCGTTCACCGGTCAGGCGTGGCAGGAGTTCCAGCGGCGGGCGGCTGCGGATGCGTCCTTGTCCGCGGTGGCGGCAGCTGCCGGGGCTGAAGGGGCGGTGACTCAGACTCTGGCGGCTGGGCCCGAGTTGTTGGACCACTGGCGGCAGGCGCCCGACGCCTGCGGTAAGGCGTTGATCACTGCGGCCGTCGACGCTCGTCGGCTGGGCATACGCTCGCCCTTGCCAGAGACATTCCTGCAACAGGCGGTATCCGGCTATCTCACCCCGCGCGAGCGGGGCCAAGCCAAGGTTGCGTCGTGGTTCGAAGAGGCGTTGGACTACGCACGCCGCCCGATCAAGCAGGTCACCAGCGCGTTGCTGCCGGTTGCTCCTGCCACCGGAATGGGTGCCGTGCCGGGCGTTGTCGATCTGGCGGACTATCTTGAGCAGCACGTGGGCGACCTGCGCTGGGACCAGGTGCCACCCGCATCCTTCTGGGACGCCGCACTCGAACATGTCGCTGCCGGTGAGGATTTGGAACGGCTGGCTATACACGCCTTCTCCCGCAGCCGATACCGCATTTCACGTGATCTGTACCTGCGGGCTCTGGCGCGAGGCCACTCGGACGCCGTTGAGGGCCTGTGCTTCAGTTACGCCGAGACCGGCCGCATCCTGACCTCGGAAGCCCGCGAAGAACTCGCCGCGCATGCACGCGAGGTGGACGATGGCGGCTACAGCCTGTGGTACGTCGGCTCGACTCTGGCGACCGTGGGTACCGACGTCCGCGACAAGGCAATGTGTGCCGTGGCCGCTGAGCTGCTGGCTGAATCCATCGATGCCGGGTACTTCGATGCCGCGCACTCTCTGGCTGGTATGTGGCAGGACGCCGGGTTCGTCACGGAAGCTGCTCAGTTGCTTGCGTACACGCGTGCCGCGGAGGCGAAGGCGCCGGGTACTCCCTCCGCGCCGGGTTCTCCTCTTGTGATGCAGATCGAGGCGGCGTTGGCAGCTCCGGCGAACCGGGGCAACGAGCGGGAACGGATCGAAGCCACGCCGCATGAGATCCGCGCCCTGGGCCGCCGGCTCGCCACCACGCCGAGGGCACTTCCCTCGGGCTGGCTGACCAACCTGCCCGCGCTCGGCGAAGTGGACCTCACCGAAAAACTGCTGCGCGCACTGATCGACGCCGGCTCACGCCCAGGGTATTTCAGCCTGGAGAATTTCCTGAGGGCACAGGGGCGGCACGACGAGGCGACAGCGCTGCTGCCGACAGCCGCGGAGGAAGGCGATGATCTTGCGGTGGTCGACCTTGTCTCCCGTTGGTCGACAACTCGTCCCGAAGAGGTCCGGAACCTGCTGGAGCGCTGTCGGCGCACTGGTCGCACCAAGGCCGTGATACTTGCCGTGCGTGCGCTGCTCATGCGGCCCCAGCCAGCCGCAGTGCACCTGGCCGAAGAGTTCCTGACCCTGCTGGCGAAGGACGGTTCGAGCGCAGCGCAGCTCATGTTGGCGTTGTGGCACCTGGATCAGTGGCAGGAGAGGGAACCTGCGCCGGATGAGGCAGTGCCCTCGAAGATCATCGCGCTGCTCAAGGAAGCATCTGCGCACGAGCCGGAGGCACGTCGCCTGCTGGGCCAGCACGCGCAGATCACCGGCGATGCGCCCGAAGCCGAACGGCACTTCCGGGGCGCTGTGGATGGCGGGGACTACACCGTGCTGGCCGACCTAGCCCCGCTTCTGCCGCACGACTCCCCCGAAGGCAGTGCCAAGGTGCTGCGTCACGGTCTAGAGGCCGATGGCTCGGTCAGCCCAGCGTGGTGAAGGTTCCGGCGGTCAGGATTTGAGCGCCGTCGGTCGAGGTCTCAATCATCACGCGCTCGACGACCCATGGGAGACCACCTTCCAGTTGTCGGCGACCTTCCTCCTGGATTTGCGGGTGTTAATCCGCGCTGCGCTTTCAGGAAGGGCAGCCATCACGCCGGTCGAAAGCACCCTACGCGCCTCCGTCCTCACAGATAGCCGCAAGGGCGCACAGGTGGTATCAAATACAGAACAACAGGTAGCTCTCCGCCCGAACCGCCCCAAACTTCCCCAAGCGGCCGCCGCCACACCTCATTCCGCCTGAGGATTTATTATCTTTGCGGCATGATCACCCTGAATCACAGCCAGGGAAGATCTCGAATCCATAACGGTATCCGGAGCGCTCCACTCCGCTTGAGGGTGATCACGTCGCGCAAAAATTTGCAGCTCAAACCGTGATCGCAAAACAAGGAAGGCCGTTTTGGGTGGTTTCACGAAGGTCGGTAAACCGTCTGCCCTCGCTTAGCAGGGCGCACTCTGGTCAATCTTCGTCAGCACGGTCACGTACTGTCCAAAGAAGTTCCCGGAGGCCCGGTTGAGGCAGCCGTCGGCAATTCATTCCCGATTCGCGTTCGCGACATCTGGGCGATGGAGCGGCCAAACGCCGAAGCTTGAAGGCTCGGTTCGGAAGCCCGTACAGCCATCGATCGCCTTCCGCATGCACCGAGGAACTGGACGTCACCTCGGGCGCCGTATCACCCGGCAGCCCATTCACCGCCGGTTGAAGGAGTGCTCAAATGTGGCCGAAGAGCCGTGGCCGCAGAGCTGCTGAGCCCAAGCTGCCCGTCCAGGGCAGAAGCCCTGGACGGATGAACCGCGGGCGTACCGCCGCGAATCGCAATGTGGAGAAAGATCTCCACCGCCTGATTCGAAGAGAACTGCGAGACCTGGGGATCTATCCACCTCTGGATGTGGAAGAGCTGTGCCGAGCGCTGAGTAAGCGGCGCGGGCGGCCCCTCGTCCTCCGGTCGGCCCCGCTGGAGCGGCCTGGCCCCTCGGGACTCTGGGTCGAATTCGATGACTACGACGTGATCCTTTACCAGGAGGAGACGACCCGGCTGCATCAGGAGCACATCGTCCTGCACGAGGTGGGCCACATCTTCCTGGCCGAGCACGCAGAGCTTCGTGAGCAGGCAAGCGCCGAGCAGGAGGATGACAGCGACGCCTTCGTCAGCGGCTGGGCCGACATGCTCCCGATGTTCGATCCCGATCTGATCAAGCGAGTGGCTAGACGCTGCTCATACGACGATGGAGAGGAGTGTTCGGTCGAACTGGTGGCGACGATCATCCTGGAGTGGTCGTCGGTGCTGGAGGGCGCTACCTCGATGTCAGAGGACCCGTCGCTCCGCCGGATCGAGTCCGCTTTTGGTGACCGGCGAGGGTGGCTTTAACGATGGAATTCTTTCTGCTGTTGCCTGCGGCAGCCGTCGTGTGGAAGCTGTACCAGCTGACGCGGGCCCCCCACGATGCGCCACTCCGAGCCGTCGTTCTCTGCCTACTCAGTGCAGGATTGTCGTACCCCTTGGCTATGAATCGCTTCGCCACTGCCGTGGACACCATGGCCGGATACGGGACAGCGAAGCTGATTCAGAACGTGCTCCTCCTTCTGATGGTGTACTTCCTTATGTGCTTCTACCTGTACTCAGCAGGCGGGCAGGTCGGGCGTCATCGGGCTCGGCGTGAGGCCGTCGTAGTCGCGGTGGTGGCAGTGGCGATCACCATGGCGGCGGAGACGGTTCCGCACCCGGCCCTCGCGGGGTCGTTCATCACGGCAGACATGACGATTACTCAGGTCGCCTTCTTTTACGGAGGGGCCGGCCTCTATCTCACGTACGCCCTGGGCATGGCCGCTCACTGGACGCGGAAGTACGCCCGCATGTCGCGCCGCCCACATGCCACGGGCCTCTGGATGGCGGCAATTGGGCTCGGAGCCATGGCGGTGGCCTGCGCGATTCGCGCGGTCATCGTGGCTATCCGATGGAGCGGGGGGAGCGTGCCGCGACCGCTCATGTCGGGCGTGGCCGTTGTAGTGCTGCTGTCCATCCTGCTGTTCCTGGCAGGCGTGACGTACTCGGGGGCTCGCGCCAGGATCGCGTCCGCAGGCCTGTGGCTTCGGCACCGGCGTGACCACCGTCGGCTGAGTCCCCTGTGGGAGCTGCTGGCGGAGGCGTACCCCGAGAACGTGCTGAGGCCCGCCTCTGCATCTGTCCGCGACCGGTGGCGGGCTCGTGGGGTGCATCGTCGCTACCACCGGCGGATAGTGGAGTGTCGGGACAGTCTGGTCGACATCAGCCCATATCTGGCTTGCGAGGGGGACGGCAGCGCAGCACTCGAACTCCCCCCTGCCGAGTTGGCCGCCCGACTGCGCCGAGCCGTAGCCGAGATCGGGCAAGGCGATCCCGCACCGCGCCAAGCTGTGCCGCTGGCGATGGCTCTGGGAGGTGATCATCGATCGGACGTGCAGCAACTCATCGCGGTATCGGACGCGCTCCGCACTGCCGCACAACCGTCGACTCCCTTGGAGACGAGATGCTGATCACTGGTGGCCGAGTGCTTATCGGTTCCGGAACCTATTTGGACGACGGCGCAGTTCTGATCGACGGAGATTCGATCACCGCGGTTGGATCCCGGGCGCAGATCCTGGACCAGGCTCGCGCCGACATACCGCGGTTCGACTTCTCCGGAACCATCGTGCCAGGGCTGATCGACGCCCATGTGCACCTCGTGTTCGACGGTGGTACAGAACCCCTTGCAACGTTCCTCTCGTCGCCCGACGAGCGCTTGTTTCAGGACATGCGGAGCCGTGCGGAACGACTGCTGCACAGCGGAGTGACGACGGCGCGCGACCTCGGCGACCGCAATGGCCTGGCGCTGCGCTTGGCTAAGGATATCGACGCGGGCCGAACGCCGGGCCCCCGGATCGTCGCGGCCGGCACGCCCGCGACCCCACCCGGCGGACACTGCTACTTCCTCGGCGGCGAGGTCTCCGGTGAGGCCGAGATCCGCGCTTTGGTCCGGCGCAACCTTGCAGCGGGAGCCGCTGTCATCAAGGTGATGGCGACTGGTGGCGGGCTGACCAAGGACGGGCCCAAGAGCTTCGAGAGCCAGTTCTCACCGGAAGAACTCGCGGCGCTGGTGGACGAGGCCCACAGAGCGGGCGTTCGAGTAGCCGCCCACGCTCACGGAGCAGACGGCATCGCCGCGTCCGTGGAGGCAGGCGTGGACACGATCGAGCATTGTACGTGGATGACGGGCAATGGCTTCGACCTCCGCCACGACGTACTGAAGCGGATCGTCGATCAGGGCATCGTGATCTGCCCAGCAGTGAACCCTCGTTGGCAGATGCTCCCGCTCGTCTTCGGCGCAGAGCGAGCAGAAACGATCTTTGATCAGGTGCGGCAGATGGAGGCCGCTGGCGCAAAGATCATTACCGGAACTGACGCCGGAGTCCAACGCGCCGGTTTCGACAGCCTGGTCCCAGCCTTGTCCTTCTACGCCCATCTGGGACTTGCCAACAGCAAGGTCATCGAGCTGGCGACCTCTGGAGCAGCCGAAGCCCTGGGGCTGGGCTCGACGACCGGCCGGATCGCCCCCGGCTGCCGCGCGGACCTCCTCATCGTTGACGGCGACCCCCTCGCCGATCTCGACGCGCTGTCGCAGGTGCAGGCGGTGTTCGCCGCTGGCCGCCAGTACGAGCCGCGGGCGGAGGCATAGCGAGCAACTGAACTCGGCGTCTGTTGCCGGGCAACATGCTCAGCGACAGACGCTATTCGCTTCCGGGGTCAGCCTTCTTGTCCAGTTCCGTGGCGAGGTCATTCAAGATCGACAGAACGCCGGGCGGCAGCCCGGTGGATGTCATGCCCCGGGCGCGGACGCGGCCCACTGCCCCCTGCTTGGCCGCCGACATGAGGCGCAGCCCTTCGTAGACCTGCCGTGCAACGGCGTCGTCCGCTTCGAAATAGAGGTGGGAGATGCCGAAGGTGCTGGCCAGTCCCTGGCGGACCACGGGAGCCGCCTCCTCGTCCTCGCCCGTGCGAAGTCTCCGTACCTTCTCGGCCGAGATCACGTCTGCCCCGGCGTAGGCGTTCACGGAGTCCGCGATTTCTTGATCACTCGGTGCCGACTGGTCAGTGTAGGAGCGCTCCAGAATCAGGGTGATCTTGTCCGCCAAGGTGCGGGGAGGTTGCTCGGCAGCGGCGACCACAGGCTCGTCCGCTACTTCATCGCCGTGGGCTCTGGCGAAGGAACGCTCCGCAGCTCGTCTCAGCTCGTCCTCGGTCACCCCATAGGCACGCGCGAGGCTAGAGATGTACTTGTCCTTGAGCCGCCGGACCCCCTGTTCAGCCCCTGCCACAGGTCCATCGCTCTTGGTGCCGATGACATCGGCCGTTTCGTACCGGTAGAGGCCAGCGTCGCAGCGCAGATCCTTGAGGTCAGGCAACCCGGTGCGCGGGAAGAGATCGTCCAAGCCCTGCATCAGGACCCGAGCGAGGGCGGGCAGCTTCTCCTGATCCGGGGACGACGAGCCGATCTCCCATCCCGCTACCGTCGAATCCCCAACTCCCAAGGCCGTAGCCACGTCAGACTGCGAGATCTCTTCGGCTCGCCGTACTGAGCGCACACGAGCTCTGTCGAAGCGTCGAGCAGGCATCCGATCCTCGTTTTCGGACGACCCGAGGAAACCTCGGGGTGTTGACTATTCTGCCGGGTCGCGATAGCTTCAGGTTAGCGAAAAACGAGGGACTTCGCACCCCTCCGCCTTCGCTTGCCTGTCCGCGCCCCAGCGGGGCGCGGCCGGGTAGAGGGACAGGGGCCGAAACGCAATCGGCGCAAGGACACCCCCCTCAAAACGCGCCATCGGCGCCCGGGAGTTCGCAGCTCCCGGACGCCAGACAGCCCGTGACCGGCACCCCTTCGCAGGGGGTGAAGGCCACTCGGTAAGCCGCTCCGTGTCCCTAGCACGGCATTGACGGAGCGGCGCACTACACAGAGGAGTGTCGCATGTCTCCCTCCGCGGACTGCAACCCGAAGTCAGGGACCGGCCCGGCCCGCGCCGAGCGGCTGGCCGCTCAGCTCACGTCGATGCTGCCCGGGGCAGTCGTCGTCCAGGTGCGCCTTCAGGGGCCACGGACCCTGTGGCCCCATCTGGGACTCACCGCGCTGAACGAATGCGGACAGGCCCTGCGCGTGCCGCGCGCGAAGTCTCTGCCTATGGCGCGGTGGATCATCCGCTGCTTCCCTCATGCTCGCTGGGCCACCACAGGTCATGCCTTCAACCTGCGGACGGCGGAACTCCGCGGGCTGGAAGCGTGAGGGCCGCCATGGCAGGCGCAGGTGACATCGAAGCCTCCATCGATGAGTGGGTGCGCACGCAGCTCGATGCTTCCCCCGCATGGAGTCGCGAGAAATGGGAAATGCTCGGGAGCCTTCTCGATGTCGAATTCTCCATGCCCGGTGAGCAGCCTCACGTTTTCAAATTCCCTGCAACTGGCAGCGCGACCGACAGCGAAGCTGCGTGAGGCGACATGAGTGCCAACATAAAGACCCTATCTGGGGCAGCATTTCAGGGCGATTGGAACCCGCTTTTCAGGGAAGCCGAAAAGGCCCGCGGCAAGCACTGGGCAGAAGAAGCCAACTGCATTAATCGCGACATTGGCATCTTCTTTCCCAAGGGAGACCACCCGCGGGAGGACCCGCATGAAGTGGCGGAGCGTCTGGCGCTGTCCATCGTCCGGCCAATGAAGTTGTGCGCGTCCTGCCCTCTGCCCGTGGCAGCGCGCTGTTTGGTCGACTCGATCGAGCACGATGACGAGTGGGGAATTCGGGGCGGCCTGCTGGCCTCTGAGCGCTCGCAGTTGCGGGCGACCTGGCAGCAACGGGTAGACGACAAGGTCGTTGAGCGCGCTCTTCGCGGGGCGACGGCGCCACTAAGTACAGGCGAACGTGAAGCGGTTATCGCGCGCTTCGCAGCGGACTCTTCCGTACTGGACGCTGCCGCTGTGGCTAGGGCTCTCGGCGTCACGCGCGATTACTTGTTCAAGCTCGCCTGGCGCGCACGGAAGAAGTCCCGGCCGGCACCTGCCGTAGACGCTGCCTAAATTCACCTCACTCTGAGGAACTGATTCTGCACGCAAGGCTCCTCCTTGCAGTTCCGGAGACTCCCATGGTCTACGACACACAGGATTCGTGCGAGAGCCTTCGCGCAGCAATCCTCGCAGTGGCCCCGGTCGCTGCCCTAGTTCGCGTCCATCCAAAGCGACGAGTTGTTACCCATGTATTCGGGCATGACTTCGATCGCGCTCTCATTGGGTGGGAGAACGAAATGGCGATAGCGCATATGGTGCGCCAAAACTTCGGTGACACCATTGACTGGCGGTCGGCGTATGACTTCCACGTTCCCACGGGACACCTCTATCTCACTCCAGAGCCGACCCAGCTGGGCTACGTCCCCGAGGATGACTTGACATTCGGCATGGCCTCGTCGCGCCTCATACGAATAGGCGACGGGGAAATTCGATGAGCGAAAGCATTACGAATATCGTCTGGTCAAAGTCTCAGTCGTGCCGAGGTTCGCGTCTCGTGATGCTTGCCCTCGCTCGCATGGCTGATGACCGAGGTCACGCGACTGCGACTCTGGAAGAAATTTCCCACAGCACCCGCCTTACGGATCGCGCTGTCCGTAAGTGCGTAAACGAGCTGTCGGCGCTGGGGGAACTTACACACCAGCGTGGGGGCGGCGCGTCCAACCCCAACAAGTACTCCATACTCCTTCACGACGACTCCGCCGAGGGTAGTTCATCGCAGAGCAGTGAAGTTCCTACAAGTGCCGTCGGGGCTCGGCAAGACGGAACCACGTTCCCGGAACACCCTTCCGGGAACTCCCTCGAAAGCCCAGCAAGTAGGAACTTTACGCCTTCAGAGTCGGAACTTTCTTCCTCGCGTACGCGTGGTAGTAATACTCCCTACGGGAGTATTACTACCACCCCTAAGCAAGCTAGCTTGCCCAGTGGGCATCATGAAGAGATCTCCGAAAGTCCGGTAACAGTTCCCGATGGCGCGAAGGAACTGGTGGCGGCGATGACGGACGCCGGAATGCTGGTCGGCTGGCGTCTCACAGCTGACGAATGGGCCCAGGTAACAGCGCTGGAAGACCAATGGGGTCACGCGCGGCTGGTGGAAATGGTCGCCCGACGCTGGAATGCGGACCGACCGCCTCAGTCGGCTCGTTATCTGCTTCGGATATGGGCTGATCTCCCACAGGGGTCTACGCCAGGGAAGTCAGCAGCCAATGTCGTACCGATACGTCGACCGCCCTCCGGACACATCCCTTTTCAGAACGCAGCAAATGCGAGTGCTTACCAGAACGGATTTTAATCATGGCCGAGCCTGAACGGGCGGGAAGTGCCCGGTCCATGCGCGCCTTGGAGCGAATACTTTCAGCGAAGGGAATCGAGATCGTGTCCGACTGCTTCGACAATGGGTCTCAGGAAGAGAATCCCGGCGATCGTGCATGGCACCGTCGCGCGCGGGCCGAGTACGCACTGAACCGCTGGAAGACCGCGACTCCGCCCCGGTTCCGTGATGCCGAATCGACCATTCCCGAGGTCGCCACCTGGGCCGATGAAGCCTTGTCGGATAACGCCTCTGCGGGGGGCATGCTCCTTACCGGGCTGACCGGTACGGGCAAAACGCACCAGGCTTATGGTGCCCTACGGCGTATCGCGGCCAGCGGTCCGGATAAGTTCGAGCTGATCGCAGTGAACAGTGCGGACATGTACGGCAGCCTGCGCCCCTCTCAAGTCATGGGCGCTGCGGAGAGGGAGCTTCGGCGGCTCAGCGAAGTGCAGTATCTGCTTCTCGATGACTTGGGTTCGGCCAAGACTTCCGAATGGACAGAGGAGGTCACGTACCGGCTTATCAACTACCGCTACAACCACTGCCTTCCCACGATCATCACGTCCAACTTGCCCGCCCGGGACGACGAAGGCCCTGACCTGACCGACTTCGTCGGTGCCCGAGTGGCCAGCCGCCTCGCGGAGATGGTGACGACCCTCGTTCCGATGACCGGGAACGACCGTCGCCGTGGCAGGAGGGCATCGTGATGCCAATCCGGCTGTGCGGTGGGCTGCAAGACCTTGCCGATCCCTCCCGCTGCGCCTTCGTGGGGTTGGGCAGTCCGTACGCCAATCCGTTCACGGTCGGCGTTCCCAGCCCTTCCCCGGAGGGCCTGCCGATGGATGCGGCCGAAGCCGTCGACCTCTTCGCGGCCACCCTCCGAGGTCCGGTAGGGCGCTACCACGCAGCCCGTTTCGCCCGTGAGCTGCACGGCCTTGATCTGCTGTGCAACTGCCCACTCGACCTGCCGTGCCACGCAGACGTCCTGCTGCTTCTCGCCAACAGATCCGTCACCTCCGCTACACCCTGCTCCTCGCACTGCTCGGAAGGTCTCCCGATGAGTCACCCGATCATGAACGCTGCGGCACAGCGCCTCGCGACCGCCGAAGAACGGCGAAAGACCGCGCGGGAGACTGCCTTCCGCACCTGGGGGCCGCGGTCCGTGACAGCAGCCTCGAAGTACGCGCGACGCATCCTGGGGCACCCGGCGCTCACTCTCGACTGGGAGGTCCTTGGGCTCCTGTCCTTCGAGGAACACCTGCAAGCGTTCGCATCGCTCAACACCGTCGGTGGTCAGCACCTGGAGCTGTACTACACCGACCAAGGAGGTACGGAACGCATCCTGCTGCGGGTGTCGTGCGTGAGCTGCCCGAGTCAGCACGTGCACGAGGTGACGTCCCTGGAACAGCTCGGTCAGCTGCTCTCGCAGACTCCGGCTTGGCAGGACATCGGCCCGCGCAACGGGGGCAACCTCTGATGTCACGCGCACACATAGACACCAGGGCGGCCGATCAGCAGTGGGTCTACAGCCTTCGCAGGATGACGGCCTGGGACCGTTCCGCGATCGTCATGCTCGGCGCGGCCGGCTTCGCCTTCTCCTACGACGCGCTACGTCAGGTCGCCATCGCGATCCACGCGCGGGAGAGCCTTAGTTACCTGTTCCCGGTGTTCATCGACGGGTTCATTGCGTACGGCGTTCGAGCGATCGTCCTTCTTCGTCACCAGCGCTTCGGCGCTCGGTTGTACGCCTGGTTCCTGTTTCTCGCTGCGACCGGGGCGAGTCTCGGCGCGAACGCGTTGCACGCCATCACGCTGAACGATGCCCCGGAGGCCGGACGGTCCGCACTGCACCTCGCGGACGGTGTGGTCGGGGTGCTGTCGATGCTCGCGCCGCTCGCGCTGGCAGGCTCGGTGCACCTCTACATTCTGATGGCGCGGACGGCTGAAGTGCCGGTCCCGGACGGTGCGGACAGCGGTCCCGGACCGGACCGCGAAGAGATGTCGACACTCGAACGGGTCGAAGTTCAGCCCGATCCTCGTCCGCTGGAAGCAGCGATGACGGTGGGGGCACGAACCCTTACATCTGGTCCGTCCGCAGCAGGAAAATCCGCCCCGCATCCCGTTGACCTGCGGAAACATGAAGCGGAGCGCGAAAGGTGGACGCGTGCGGACGGCACGCATCCCCAAGCGTCCAGGGGCACGGACGGCGCGGACGAAGTCACCCGGGCCGCGGACGGACGGGACGCTGCGCCGGCGGACCACGGGAGAGCCACGGCAACCCCGACAGCGGCAGAGCTCTCGGACCCGGCAGCGGTCCGCGCCTTTGCGGACAGCGAGAAGCCGTCCGTCCCTCACGATGCGGACTGCCCGCAGGATCGGGAGGCCGACGACGAGTGGTTGGCGGAGCTGCTGCCGATCGCGCAGGCCGCTACTGAGCAGGCCGGACGGATCAGTCGTGACGTGGTGGCGGGCGCTGTGCGCAAGCACCAGGCGATCAGCAACGACCGGCTTGGGCTGCTGCTGGCCCGGCTGAGGGAAGAGGCCGAGGATGCTGCGACGACGCCCGCAGCCTCCTCCAGTGCCCTCTGGTGATCTCATCTCAAGAATGGCCCCGGGGCCTGTACGCCCGCGCCGCACAGGTCCTGGCCGGCCAGTTCGATCAGGAAGGAACGATCATGTGGTCTCGCCGACGCGATCGGGCGGAGGACGCCGTCCGCGCCGATGCCGTACAGGCAGCGTCCGCGCTTGCGGCTCATCTCCAGGGCGGGGGCGAACTTCAGCCGCTCCAGGTGAATGACGTTCCTCTGGCCTGCGGCGAGGTCGTCTTCGCCGACGTGATCTGCTCCGCCGCCCGCTTCTACGGAACAGAGGTTGCCTACCTGCCCTCGACCAGCGGGTACTTCGAGGACCACCCGACCTTCGGCCGGCGGTGGGTGTCCAACGGCCGCCTCGACGCCCGTCGGCGCCGAGAGGCGGAGAACGCCGCCCTACCGCAGTGGCGCGATCACACCGTGGCCAGAGTGCTGCTCACCTCGACCGGTGTGCGGCTCAGGCCGACCGGATCACGTGACTGGCTGCCGTTCGACCATGCTCTCCTGACCGGAGTCGCCGCCGAGGAAGAGCCCGCGGTCGTGCTCTCGTATAGCGTGTGCGCGCCTCTGCTCCTCTCTGGCCCGGCTACGCCGTGGCTGAGCGTGGCCATCGAGCACCTAGGGCCTGTCCGGCGGATCTTGTGACCGTCGTGACTTCGGCTCGTTGGCATGAGCATGGATAAGGGGCGGGTAGATTGGAGTGGGCCCGGCTGAAGCCACATGTGCCGAAGTCCGGGCAGTGCGGCGGCCGTTGGGCCAGCCACCGCAGGGTCATCAACGGCATCTTGTACCGACTGCGCACCGGGGTGCCGTGGCGAGATCTACCTGCGCGTTTCGGTCCATGGAAGACCGCGTACGAACGCCATAGACGCTGGTCGGCGGACGGCACGTGGGACAAGATCTTCGCGGCCGTCCTGGCCGACGCCGACGCGGAAGGCCGCATCGACTGGTCCATGGTGAGCGTGGATTCGACCTCCTGCCGGGCCCACCAGCACGCCGCCGGGGCCCGTAAGACGGCGCCGCGGGTGCCGGGAAAAGACGCACGCCCCGGCAGCACCGCCCCGACGAGGGACTCGGACGCTCCCGGGGCGGTCTGACCTGCAAGATTCATCTGGCCGGTGAGGGTGGACGCCGCCCCCTGGCCCTACTGATCGCTCCGGGGCAGTGGGGCGATGCCCCACAAATGATCTGCCGGTCAGAACCTGGCGGTGAGGCGCTCGAAAACCAGTGGAACAGCGCCCCTGTGTGCCATTACCGTGCTGCCGAACCAAGTCGTCTAGGCAAGGACGTGCCGTTGTACACCCTGTGAGACCTCCCGAGTGCTGATTTGTCGCGCGTCGCACGTGTGCGCCGCGCTCCTTTCTGCTGCGGTCTTCTCACTGAAACCGGTGTACTTCTGTGCTCAACAACTGGGTTGTCATGCCCACCTGCCTGCCTCTCGTCCTCCGCCGTTGCCACACGTGCGCGTCCGAACGCTTCCGGGCAAACGGCAAGTTTCGCGTCAACGCAAACCGCAAGCTCCTCGACGCCTGGCTCCTCGTGCTCTGCACCTCTTGCGGGGAGACTGCAAAGCTCACGATCCTGGAGCGGGTGAATGTGCGCTCCGTACGGCCTGAGCTGCTGGACTGCCTACATGCCAACGACCTTGGTCTGACAGCCGAGTTGCTCCAGGATCCGGTCGTGCAGCGTCGTAATCGCATCGCCCTCGACTGGGACGACGCCTGGCGCCTCGACACCGGCGGATCGGGTTACATGGACCGCGAGGCGATCGACGTCTCGGTCCGCTTTGCGGCGCGGATCCCTGTCCGGCCGGTGCGCCTGATCGCTGAAGGGTGCGGTCTTTCGCGGGCCGAGGTCGAGAGACTGATCACGGAGGGGAAAATCGTTTCGGCAGTCCGGCTGAGCGGCAAGCTCTCCTGCGACTTCACCTTCACGCTCAAGCGCTGAGCCCCCTCCCCAGGGGCCAGGGGTCTGTCCGGCAAGATCCGCCGGACAGACCCTAAGCCGCCCTGCTGCATAAGACCGAGAACCCCTCGACCACAGAAGCCGGAACTTAATTCCTGGAATTAGATTCCGGCTTTCTTGCTGGTTCGACTTGTCCGCGAACCCCTGCAAGGATTCAGGCACGGCCAACGCCACAGGGCGTTTTCCGGCCGTGGAGATCGATTCACGATACCCTCCGAATCGCACAAGGGGTTGATGGCCTTGATATGAGTGACGGGCCTAGCCCCTAGGTCACTGCACGCAATCACGCGATCTGGAACTGATCGCAGAATTCGATTCGACGCGGGTAGCGATCGAATCATTCCACAGAAGAGGCCAGGCAGATAGAGCCCGGCCACAGGCTCCGACCTGCCCTTCAAATTCCCCGGCAATCGCCGGTAAAGCCCGCAGGAAGCACTCCCTCCTCTTCCTGCGAAGGGGCGGCGCGGCCCCATCCCCCGCGGGCCGCGCCGCTCGTACCCCCCCGAAATTCCTGCACCAAGGTTGTGGTTCCCCAATGCCTCGATCCACCCACTTCGTACCTATATCCGCAGCACTAGGAGTTGCTGGCTCTCTGGCTCTCCTGTCGACCGGGTGCTCCAGCTCGACCAGCGGCACATCCGAGACCTCGCCCTCGGCCGCACAGCGACACTCCGTCTCGGCGGGCGCCTCCGACACGGCCTCGCCGAGCACCAAGGACTCAGAGACATCTCCAAGTTCCATCCTGCCGAAAGACATTGAGCGCACAGCACGCGCCTTCACCACGGCCTATGCAGAGCACGACGCACGCGACGGAGCCGACAGCTCGTACGCGAACGCCGGCGCTCGGGCGGCCCGCCTCGCCTCCGGGGAACTCGCGGGCGTCCTGGCCCAGCAGCGGCCGAGCCAGGACGCCGCGTGGGCTGCCCTGCGAGCCGAGAAGGCACACCAGACGGCGAAGGTCACGTCCGCCGTCGTCCCTGACGGCGCACCCGCGGTGACCGGCTACTCCGCCCTCGTCCGCGCGGGCTACACCCTCACGACCACCCCGAAGTCCGGGCCCGCGCGACGCAGTAGCGAACAGCTCGCGCTCCGCCTGGAGCACACCTCCAAGGGCTGGCGCGTCGTCTCCTTGCCTTGGGCATGACGGGGCCGCGATGAACAAGGGCACTCAAGCTGGCCTGGGACTCGTCACAGCCGGACTGATCTCCGGCGTCGCCCTGCTGACCACGTTCGGCGGCGCCGACAGCACCTCCGCGCAGAAGGCCGGCCCCGGCGGCGGCATCAAGACGGACGCGCCCGTGCCGGGCTGGGTCCGCGAGTTGATCAACAAGCACGCGGGCGAGTGCCCGCAGGTCACCGCATCGCTCCTGGCGGCTCAGCTCTACACCGAGAGCAAGTTCGACCTCAAGGCGACCTCACCCGTCGGAGCCATCGGGATCGCTCAGTTCATGCCGGGGACCTGGGCTCAGCACAGCAAGGATGGCGACGGGGACGGGGTCAAACACATCCGAAACCCGGCCGACGCCATCGCGGCACAGGTCGCGTACGACTGCACCTTGGTCGACGAGGTCAAGAAGGTGCCGGGCGACTCGACGGACAACATGCTGGCGGCCTACAACGCGGGCGGCGGTGAGGTGATCAAGTACGGCGGCGTACCGCCGTACCCCGAGACCCGCGACTACGTACGCAACATCCGTGTCCTGGCCTCGAAATGGGCGAATGTCGTCCGCCCGGACGCTCCGGCTGGCAAGGGCGCGGCCCGCGCGATCAGCGCTGCGAAAGCCGCGCTGGGCACCTGGTACCGGTGGGGCGGCAGCTGCACCTCCCCGTACAAGGGCGCGGGCGGTTGCGACTGCTCCTCGCTGACCAAAATGGCCTGGGCGTCAGCGGGCGTGAACCTCCCCAGAGTCACGTACGACCAGGTCCACGCCGGTACCGCCGTCAAGAGCGTTTCCCAACTCGCCTCGGGCGACCTGCTGTTCAGTGTCCCCGGCAGCTCCGGACCTGAGCACGTCGGCATGTACATCGGCGGCGGCCAGGTCATCGACGCCCCGCACACCGGCGCTCAGGTGCGGACCAAGCCGCTCAGCTACTGGAAACCGCAGATCACCGCGATGCGGCACGTCGGCTAATCGTACTAAAACCTCCCAAACCATCACTTACAGCACCAAGGGGCTGAACATGCACAACCTCCTGTCTGCCGCTGCCGATTCCTCCCTCCACACCACCCTCGCCGCCGGAGCCGACGTGGTGTCCGGCGTGAAGCCCGATTGGGGCCCCTTCGGCGAGCTCGGCGGCACGGCGAAGGTCATCCTCGGCGTCATTGCCGCCGTCGTCCTCGTCCTCGGGGCCGGTGCGTTCCTCGCCGGTGTCGGCAAGTCCAAGGGCTGGTTCGGAGAAGGCCACAGCACGATGGACAGCTCGCGCGGCAAGGGCATGATGGTCGGCGGCCTGACCTGCGTCTTTCTCGTGGCCTCCTTCGGCACCATCTTCGCCATCACCTACGGCATGGGTGTGTGACCCATGACGTCCCGATCCCGACGGAGGAACGTTTCCTCATCACAGTCCACCGGAGCCCGCCGACCGTCGGCGAAGCTCTGGGGCATCGCCGCCGGAGGGGCGGCCGTCGTCACTGCGGCCGGGGTGATCGTCAGCATGGCCACGGGCACCCCGCCCGCTCCTGTTCCTTCCACGTCAGCACCCATCCACTCGACGCCACAGGCGAGCGGAGACGGCGTTCATGAGCTGCATGGCGTGCCGGTCGGCTACCCGCACACGCGGTCCGGAGCCAAGGCGGCAGCAGCCAACTATGCGACAGTCTCCGGTAGTTCCAAGTTCCTCACGGACAGGGACGCGCGCCACCGCGCGGTGGCGGTCATGGCGGCCAAGGGCGCGTCCAGTGCGGCAGTGAAGAAGGCCGACCACGCCGCCGGTGACGCGGTCGGCTCCCTTCGAGGCGACGCCTCCAAGGTCTCCGCCAAGAAGGCCATCGCACGTACCGGTGTCCTCTCGGCTCACGTCCTCGGCTTCGACTCACACGAGGCGATGGTCCGGCTGTGGACGACAACGGTTCACGGCAGTGCGGCCGGGCAGGCGACGCCCAAGGCGGGTTTCCAGTCGGTGACGGTCACGCTCGTCTGGGAGTCAAACGACTGGAAACTGAAGGACAGTTCTGCCTCAAGCGGCCTGGTCGCTCCGATCGATGCGCGGCAGGCGTCCAACGTCCCGGGCGACTTCTCCGACTACGTTCCGGCGGCTGCAGAGGACCCCGTCCTGAGCGGTTCGGCCGGCCATGACGGATTTCCGGCACCGTACGCGCGCAACGAGAGCGGCGCCCATGCGGCCGCTGTCACCGCCACCATGCTCTACGGCGACCCGCGGTTCTTCACCGATGAGGACTGGCGACACCGGATGCTGACGGCCACCGCGGCATCGAGCGTGCTGCACTCGGTCACCTCGGATACCGACTCGACGGCTCGCCTGGTCATGGAGAACCGCGGGGTCGGTGCCGACGGCAAGACCGTCGACGGCAGCGAACTGATCACGCGAACCTCGGCGCTCGCCACTCGCTCGATCTCGTACTCCGACCAGGCCGCGAGCATCGAGCTGTGGACCGCGTCGGCGGGCGGCGTCGCCGGGAAGGACGAGACACAGCGCCCGCAGGTCGGCTTCCTGCGAATGACCGTGGACCTGGTCTGGGAGGGCGGCACCTGGAAGACGACGGCCGTCACTCCGTCCGAACCGCTCGTGCCGTCGCCGCCGGCCATGCAGGAGGCGGACCCGGCGGACAGGTTCGCGGAGGTGGGAGGTGCCGGCAATGGTCCTGCGACTGCGTGACGACGCCCCCGGCCTGCTGACCATCGAGCGGGGCAACCCGAGCCGCTGGCGGCGCCGCCTCCAGATGGTGGCCATGGTCAACGTGGTCATCGCGTTCCTGTGCGTGCCCTCCGCGGTCGCCAATCCCTTCTGCTACATCCCGATGGTGTGCGAGGCGAAGGCAGCGATCGACTTCACCTCGGATCCGCTGGGCTTCCTGCTCCAGAAGCTGACCGAGGCCAACATCTGGTTCCTGCGCAAGATGCTGGAGCTGATCCAGAACACGACGACGATCGATCTCACGTCGGCGGGCTTCCTGAAGCAGTACGCGATCATTTTCGCGGCTTCCAGCCTGCTCACCGTGGCTCTGTGGCTGATCGCCGTGGCCAAGCGGGCGGTCCGCGGAGTCGCCGTGACCACCGCGGTCTCCGAGGCGATCGGCTTCCTGCTCCTCCAGTTCGTGGTCAACGCGATGACACCGGGCGCCATCGCCCTGCTGATGAAGGCCATTGACGAGGTCACGGCCATCTTCGAGCCGTACGCGACAGCGAACTTCAAGCCGTTCCTGGAGAACATCCTCAAGGTCATGGCCTCGAACCCCAACGAGGGCGTGGGGCAGCTGCTGATCGTCAACCTCATCATGATGCTCGGCGCTCTGCTGATGTGGATCGAGCTGCTGATCCGCAGCGCGGCCATCTACGTGGCGGTCGCGGTCGGCCCGATCGTGAACGCCGGGCTCGTCGACCGCGACCTGTGGAACAAGAGCAAGAAGTGGTTCGGCGCCATCTTCGCGATCGGCCTGAGCAAGCCCGTGCTCTTCGCTCTGCTCGGCCTCGGCGGCGCCATCCTCAGTGACACGTCCGGCAGGATGTCCGACGCGGTCTCCAAGACGTTGGTCGGTGCGCTGATCCTCCTGCTCGCCGTCTTCGCCAGCACCACGCTCTACAAGTGGGTGCCCGCATACGGGGACGAGATGGCCCAGCTCCACCACGACCGGAAGAGCGCCCAGTCCTCGGGCCCGGCCGCCGCGATCGACGGGCCCGGCCAGCACGCCAACCGCGCGATCGGGGCCCATGTGCAGGACTCCTTGGTCGGCGGCAGCTCGAAGACGGCCGGCAGCAAGGCGGTCGGCGCCAAGATGGGTGGCGGAACGGCCGCGGCTGGACCGGTCGCCGCCGGGGCGGCCGTGGCCAAGGCCGGCATCGACATGGCGAAGAACAAGGCCACGAGCTCTCCCGGCATGCAGGGCACCGACGCCGCAGGCGGCGGCAAGCCCGAACAGCCAGCAGGCCAGCAGGCCAGCGACGACACCGCTGGTACGTCCGGTGCACCCGACGCCGCTCGTCCCCAGGGAACGACCTCCGACCCGGTCGTCAGCCCTTCTCCGGACTGGTCCTCGGCAGGCACCTACGCATCGGGCGCACGCCCACCGGGAGCCAACAGGGCACCGAGCACGGCTCAGCCGCCCTTGCCGCCGTCGCCTGGCCCGGGAACCTCCGGCCAGGCCTCGCCGCCGCGGCCCTCGGGCAGCCAGTCCCCCGGACAACCGAACCCCAGCAAGGATCAGTGACCCACCATGTCGACTCGTACGTATCAGTTCGGAAAGCACCGCCCCACAGGGCTGGTGGGCCGCCGCGACCTCGGCGAACAGGTCGTCCTCGGTGGCGGCGCGGCCACCGGCATCCTGTTCGGCTACCTCTTCAACGGCGTGACGGCCATCGCCGCGACCTGCCTCATCCTGCCGGTCCTGCTCGCCCTGGTCATCGTGTACGCGCCGTACCGGCCGAAGGGCACGTCCCAGCGGCGCACGCTCTACCGCTGGTGGCGGATCAACCGCTACCACCGCAAGGCGCTCCGCCGTACCGGCGGCGTGTGGGTGTCCCCGGCCTTCGAGGCCGGCGTGGGCCGCGACGGCACCCCGCCGGACGCGGCCCTGGCGGAGCCGGAGGGCGTCACGGGCATGACGTGGGTGCCGGTCACGGTCCGCGGGCAGCAGGCCGTGGTGGTACTCCAGCCGGAGGCCGGGTGCGTCACCGCCACCTTGGAGATTGCCTCCCCCGGCCTCGGTGGCAAGGAGGCCGGGGAGCAGGTCGTCGCTCTGGAGCGCTGGGGTGAGCTGCTGGATGCCTTCGGCAACGTCGAGGAACACCCGGTGAAGCGGGTTCAGGTCCTCGCCCGGCAGATGAAGTCCGCCCCCTACGCGCACCAGCGGTTCATCGCGCAGCGCGACGAATCGGCGGCGACGGCCGATGCGCCGCAGTGGCTGAAGGACTCGTACGACGTGCTGGCCAACGCCGTGAGCACGTCGGCGGAGGAGCACCGCTACTACATCACCATCCACGCGAGGTTCACTCGCGACCTGGCGGCCGAAGCCGCGGCCCGAGGCACCGGTGACGAAGGGGTGGCCGCCGCCATGGCCGCGTACCTGGAGGAGCTGTGGTCCCGCGCGGAGGACGCCGACCTCTCCGTGATCGCACCCCTGGACGAGGGCCGGATGACCGCGGTCATCCGCAACTCCTACGACCCGGACCACGCCATCTGGGACACCGACCTCCCGCAGGCGCACGCCTTCCCCCGCAACGTCGACGTCCGCAACGGCGCCCAAGTCGCCACCCGGGCCGCAGGCTCCACCGACAGCTGGTTCCACGCCACGGCCGCCGTCGTCGGGTGGCCCACCACGCCCGTGGGCCCCGACTTCCTGTCGCCCCTGCTCATCGGGATGCCCGACGTGATCCGCACCATCTCCATCACGCAGCAACTGGAGCCCAACGACAAGGCCGTGGAACGGATGCTCGCGGAGGACACGAACAACCAGGCCGAAATGGACCGCGACCGTAGGCACGGCAAGAACATCGACCCACGCGACCAGATTGCCGCGAGCGCCACCGGATCACGGGGCATGGCCCTGGCCTCCTCCGGCGCAGCCGGCTCCGCCGTCGTCGGCTACATCACCATCTCCTCCCGCAGCGCCGAGGAGCTGGAGCGCACGAAGCGGACGACCGCTTCCCGTGCCCGCAACGCCCGCCTCCGGATCGAATGGCTCGACCTCGAACACGCTCGCGCCTTCGCCACGACCCTCCCCCTCGCCGGAGGCATCAAGTGACTGACCTCCTCGACCTCGCCCCGCTGTCCCCGATGCACGAGACGGTGCGCCGTCCCCTCTACACCGAGACGACCACCAGCCAAGCCCTGTACCTGCCCATCGCGCCACCGACCCTCGGCTCCGCGGGCGCGATCATCGGCCGGGAGCTGTACTCCGGCAAGGCATTCATCTACTGCCCGTTCTCGGCGTTCGGCGACGGCCTGCCCGGCGGGAACATGATCGTGATGGGCGACACCGGCCGGGGGAAGTCGGCGCTCACCAAGACGTACACGGCGCGACAGATCCGTCTCGGCCGTCAGGTGGTCGTGCTCGACACCAAAGAACAGAAGGAGCGGGAAGAGGGCGAGTGGGCCGCGCTCGGCCGCTCGCTTACCGGCAAGGCCCCGGTCAAGTTCGCCCTGGGCGGCGGTCGCGGTGCCTCGTGCATCAACCCGATGGACCCCGCCATCGCGGGCAAGCGGCAGATCGAGCTGGTGCGCACGATCGTGGAACTCGGCCTCGGCAAGTCGCTGGACGAGTTCGCCGGCTCCGCGCTGCGCATCGCGATCCGCCGGGCCCACCAGCGGGCGGGCGACCTCGGCCGCACGCCAGTCCTCGCGGACGTTGCCGCCGCACTCCGGTCTCCGGAGGAGTCCGACGCCACGGACAAGCAGCGGACCCGGGACGAACTCCTCGGTGACGGTCTGGAGGCGTCCTACGTACTGGACCGGCTCTGCGGGACCGAACAGGACGCGACCGGCGACCTCACCGGCATGCTCGACGGACCGACGAGCCTCGGTGTGGACCTCGACGCCGACATGATCGTCTTCGACCTGACGAAGGTGCCGTCCGGCGGTGTCGCCATGACGATCCTCGTCGCCGTCATCAGCGTCTTCCTCGAAGAGGTCTGGCTGCGCCCGCTGTGCGAGTGCGGGACGGAACCGGGACAGCACGACCGCGTCGTGCTCGATGCGAACTCCGGCGCCTGGGAACTGGGGCCGAACCCCGGATCGGGCTGCCGCCGCTACACCCAGCGCAAGCGCATCCTCGTCTGCGAGGAAGCGTGGCACATCCTCGGGACTCCTCAACTCGCAGCGCTTTTGGAGAAGTTCCTGAAGTTCGCTCGGGGCTACGGGCTGAGCTGCATCTTCATCGTCCACCACCTGTCGGACATCGATGACAGCGCAGAGACCCAAGCAGCCCTGACGATGGCGGACACCATCGTCATCTACTCGCAGAAGAAATCGGAGGCAGAGGCGACGGTGTCCCGGCTGGGCCTGCCGTCCTGGACGGCGGAGCACATCATGCGACTGCGCCGCGGGATCGCGCTGTGGAAGGTCGGCGACGTCATCTACCCCGGCGTCCAACACCTCCTGGTCGAAGCCGAGCAGCACCTCTGCTTCTCCTCCGGCTCGATGACCGACCTCACCAGCACCTCCCCGGACGCCGAATGACCAGGTCTCGCCTCTCCGCCACCGACCTCTCCCCCGCAGATTCGGAGCGCGTCCCCTCCATGACGATCAACCCCGAAACCCACTTCCCGGCCAACGGGCACGCGGCGCGACAGGACATCGACCAGCTGCACGCCGATGCCCTCGAACTTGCCCGGCGTACGAAGGCGCTGGCCACGATCCTGGACCACGGCGACTACTCCGCCGCCGGTGGCCGTGTGCGCACGGCCGTATCCCACATCTGGCGGGCTGCGGAGGACCTGCACAGCGCCTTCCACACAGCTCCGCCGCGCTGCGCCGGACCCCACGCGTCTCTCTCCCGGCTGTGCGGCCGACGGATGCGCTACCTCGCGGCCCGCGTCGCCCGGAGGGCCGAGTAGTGGACTTCCTGCCGAGCACCGTCTCCCTGGCCCTGTACGCCCTGACCGCCGTGAGCGCGGTGGCTCTGGTGACGGTCTGGGTCCTGACGAACCGGGGCCGACGCAACGCCGGGTTCGCTACGAAGGCCCACCTCAAGCGCCACATGTCGGCCAAGGCCGTCGTGAGAGCTACGGAGATCCGGCCCTCCCTCACGCGCGGCGCAGACCACCCCGCCCGCACGTCAACGGTGAGCTTCGCGAAGAACCGCTCCGCCGGATCCTGACTCACCCGCTCACCTCGTATCTTCCCCGGAGCACGTCATGCGCCACCCCCTCGATCCTCACGACTTCGGCTACTCGCTGGGGACCTCGCAACGTCCGAAGGGCGTACAGCTGTGGTCCCGCGCGGACAAGGCGTGCCGGGTCATCGGCCCCATGGGCAGCGGAAAGACTCTGCGCTTCTTCGCTCCGACCATCCGCAGCTGGGCCGGGCCCGTGCTCGCCACCTCGACCAAGCCTGACCTGGTCGAACTGGCCCTGGATGCACGTCGGCGCGACGGCCGCCCGGTCATGGTCTTCGACCCTCAGAACATCGCCCCCTCCCTGCCGCGGTTCCGTTGGACGCCGATCACAGGCGCGTCCGAAACGGAAGTCGCGATGACGAGGGCCAAGGCGTTCGTCGCCGGCTCCCGGATCCCGGGGTCCGCGGCGCAGTCCAGCGAAGGCAGCGCCTTCTACAAGGGCCAGGCATCCAAGATCCTCGCCGCGTTCTTCCACGCTGCCGCCCTCGACGGCGCCGACCTGGACTGGGTGCTGAAGTGGGCCCGCAAGCTCACCGACCCCGCTCCGCTCGGCATCCTCAACGCCCACCCCGGCGCCGGCCCCGGCTGGGCGGACATGCTCCGCACCGCGACCACAGGCGACAGCCGCACCGTCGGCAACACCGCCTCGACGCTCGATGCGGCGCTCGAACCGCTCATGCACCAATCGGTGATCCGCGCGCTCCAAGGCAACGGAGAGAGCCCTACGGACGTCCGCGAATTCCTCGACGCAGAAGGCACCATCTTCCTGCTGGGCAAGGACTCTGAGGTGAACAGCGTCGCACCGCTGACCACGGCGATAGCCGAAGACCTGCTGGACCTCGCCGAGGCCCACGCCATCACGTCCCCGGCAGGGCGTCTCGACCCGCCCCTCCTGGCCGCCCTGGACGAAGCGCCGAACATCGCGCCGCTCCCCTCCCTCCGCCAACGCGTCGCCGACGGCCGAGGCCGCGGCATCACGGTGATCTACGGCCTTCAAGGATGGGCCTCCGCCCGCGCCCGCTTCGGCGAGGACACCGCGAACGAGCTGGCGTCGTTCACCAACCACGTCGTGGCCTTCGGCGGAGCGAAGGACCCGGCCTTCCTCAAGGACACGTCCGACCTGTGCGGCCAGATCGAGCGCGCGCGCACCACCAAGACCACGACCGGAGGAGACCGCGGCGGACACTCGACCGCCACGCACATGGCACTGGAACCGGTCCTGCGTCCAGACGAGATCCGGGCTCTGCCCGAGGGCCACGCCCTGGTGCTCGCGGACAACCTCCCGCCCGTCGTCACCCGCCTCGACGGCATGTGGACCTGGAGGTCCTGGCCCGAGATCGAAGATCACGTACGGGACCTCCGGGCCGCGAACGAGGCGGAGCGTTCGCGCCAGACCATCGCGAAGAAGAACCAGATGAAGGCCCATGCCGCCGCGTGGGCTGCCCGGGAGAAGGCGGCTGCCGCGTGACGAATCCGCTTGCTCGCTTCGAGCCCTTCCCCGAGCCGCCCGCGCTGATCTTGGAGTACATCGCGGAGCGGAGTGCGGAGGAGTCCGTGGTCGACGGTCCCGCGCCGTGGGATCTTGGGGCCCTGCCGGCGGAGTTGATCGAGCCGATGCCCGCGTGGCTCGACTCCGTGTGTCGCTGGCTGAACGGGCGGTACGCCTGGCAACCGCAGGACGTCATCCCGCCCTGCTGGACGGAACACGAGGGCCTGGCGTACGACATCGCGGCCCTGGCCTTCGCCAGAGGTGACGCGTACGCGGAGGCGGGCTCGGCTGTGACCTGGCACGAGCAGTACAACCGCTTCCTCACACGAATGAACAACACCCTGGGTAAAGCGGGCGACGAATGCCGCGTCGGGAAGCACGAACAGCGTCCGGCACGCTTCCAGCTGGCAGCCTGGCCAGCTTTGGCCAACGGCGACGCTGGAGAACCTGACCGCGCGAAGCGAGTCGAGGAGATGGCGGGATGATGGCGAACCTCCACATGGTCTTCTCGGTAAACCCCCGCCACGGACTCGTGGCACGGAGCGGCTGGGAGCAGGAAGAAGCACGGGCCGTGCTCCACGATCTCGGCTGGGAGTGGAGAGACGAGCTGCACGCGCTCGTTCCCCCGGACGACGTTCCGGAGGTGAACGCAGGCGTGCAAGCGGTGGCGGAACTGCACCTTCACGGCCATCGCGCCGGATACTCGGTGGGGCCGTACGGCACGATGCGGCTGTCCTTGGCACGCGCGGAACAGATTTTCACGGTGGCTACGGCTCGGGGAAACTCAGAGTCGGGGCCTGCCACGACCGAGCCGAGCGGTGCACAGACAGAACCGCGGCGGTCTGCCTACCGGGACGCGGCGGATATAGAGGGGGCTGAACCCGACACGATGGGCACCGAGCCTCCGGCGATCTAGGCCGCCGAGCCCACCGCCGCTGCCAGCTCGCGCACCCCCGTCACCCGAGGGTGACGGGACCGCAGGTCGCTGACGATCTGCCGGATGGCGGGCCGGTCACGGACTTCGCCAGGGGAGACGCGCACCGCCGACAGCAGCTCGGCGGCCGTCTGCTCCGCCTTTCCCCACTGCCACCACGCCCGGCCAAGGTCGGTGTGCATCCTGCCTTTGCGCTCGGCGGTAGTGAACTGTCCCTCACGCAGATCACGACCGGCCTCCAGTGCGGCACCCGCGTCCCCGAGGGCCCAGTGGACGCCGACGGAATACAAGTCCACCGCTGCCGGTGTGATGGGGAAGAGCCGCCCCTCTGGAGCAACGTCGGGAAGATCGCGGGCAGCCCGCGCGGCGTCGCGGATCATCGTGAGGGCCTGGTCGCGGTCCCCGGCGCGGGCCGCGGTGTAAGAGGTTGTGCACAGCATCTGTGCGTACGCCGAGCGCTGCGCGTCCGTTCGCAGCCCGGTTTCCTCGACCTTGGCCACGGCATCGAGGATGTGGCGCTCGGCGGCGGCGGGCCGGTCCTGGTGGCGCAACACGATGCTCAGCTCCCGGGCCGCCGCAGCGGCGGCGAGTGGCGATCGGGACCACTCCGCGTACAGCGTCGCCCGGTCTGCGGCGAGTCGAGAGTCCCCGTAATGGCCGACCTTCGTCAGCACCCGGCTGGCCAGGCTGTATGCAGTCGAGAGACGGGCGAGCGCGATCTCCTCGTGCGCGGGGGACGCGGCGTGGTTCGCGTCGGCAAGCAGGCCGGGCAGCACGCGCAGCAGCTTGGAGTTCTGACCGGCATCGAAGAGCCCGCGGGCCGCGGCGAGCCGCGAGTCGAGAGGTACGGGTGACCCAGTGGGGTCGGGAATGCTCGCGAGTGCGTCGCTCACCCCCACCAAGAGGGAGGCTGGAGCCGCCAGGCCGGCGGCGGCGAGCAACGTGCGGCGACGCATTGGGTCCTCCTCGGCACAGCGTGGCCCATCCGGCGCAACTCTAGTTGCTGGGAGGCTGGTTAAGCCGAGAGACGCAGCTAGGACATGCGTCGGGATCTCCACCGCCTTGGCGGCGCTCATGATCAAATCGAAGTCGGCCTTCCGGCCTTTCCGCTCCAGCCGGGAGACGGTGGCGGCCGAGCAGCCGATGCGGGCACCGAGGTCTTCCAGGCGCCAGCCGCGTCCCGTACGGCCGAGCCGGATCAGGCCGCCCGGGTCCTGCTCATCCACGCAGGAGCGCGCCTCTTCCGACACCCAGAGACGAACCGCGTTCATCCGGTTTCTCCCGCGCGAGGACCCGACACGTATGCACACCCACCGTAGGGCCTCGGGAGCGTTGCGTGTATATCGTTTGCAGATCCTGCAAAGGGGCCATTCCCACGCGAGCGTCCAATTTCATCTAGCGAGGCGATCGCTCGGGGCACACTGCCCTGACCGGTGGGTACGGAAGTACGACGAGGCCCGACTCCCCCAGATATAGGTTGGGGGAGTCGGGCCCCTGTCGTGCAGTACGCCGGGTCAGACGTCGAAGGCAGATGCGAACTGAGCGAAGGCGCTGAACTCGGCAGGGGCGAAGGTCAGCCAGGGGCCGTCAGGGTTCTTGGAGTCCCGAACGTGGATCACGCTGGTCGCCTCGGCGACCTCCACACACTGCCCTTGCTCCCCGCCGCTGTAGGACGACTTTCGCCAGGCCAGGCCAGTCTTCTCATCGGTACGGGTGTAGCCGGTCATTAAAACTTCCCCTCAAGGTGAGCGTTGATGCGATCCCGCGACTTCTCCGCGGGAAGTGCGAGCTCGGCGATCTTTTCGAATACGACCGCGAGGTCGCGCACTTCGGCTGGTTCATCCAGCAAGCTGCCACCCAAGGAGCTGTCGATAGAGACGGCCGTGGGCCAAGGGTGATTGAAGTTCAAGATGGTCATGGCTTGGTTCGCAGCCGCGTAGGCGGGGACATCCACCGGGACAATCTGGATGGTGATGTTGGGACGTGCAGCATCGTCGGCCAACTTGCGGAGCTGCTCCTTCATCACCCCCGGAGCATTGGGGAAGCGGTGCAGGAGGGCGGCTTCGGAGATCAGTGCGTGAAGCTGGATCGGGTTCCCCGGACGGTGTAGGACTTCCTGGCGCGCCATCCGGATCGCGCTCAGCATGTCTGACAACTCACGGTTGTCCGGGTGGAGCGGGCTGTTGAAGATCTCCCTCACGTAGCCAGGGGCCTGGAGCAGGCCGGGGATGATCGCAGGGTGCTGGATCTGAATCTTCTTCGCCTTCGACTCAAGGATGATGAAGTCAAGGAGAGCATTCGAGATTTGGCCCATATATGAGGCCCACCAGCCGGCTCCCGCTGCCTCGTTGGAGGCCGCAGCCATCTCACGGACAGCCTCCTCGTCCCCGTGGATGCCGTACGTCTCCAGCATCCTGCGGATGTCGTCGACGGCAACGCGGTAGATGCCCCGCTCGATGCGGCCCTGCCGTGTGGTGTCCCAGCTGAGTTTCTTGGCGGCTGCTCCAGGTCCCAGATCGGCTTGTTCGCGGTAATCGCGCAGCAAGCTACCTACGCGGCGCCTCATGACAGGCGGAGGGAGCTTCTTTTGCGTCATGGGGAGCATTGTGTCAGTCGCGAGGAGCGTTGGCGATAAGACAAGTGTTCTGTCGTTTCGAGAATCTGACGCTCGATATTGCGCATCGATGCTCGACTGGAGCATCCTAGGGCCACAGCGAACGTGACTGTCCATCAAGTCACGATCATTGGTGACGCACAGTTACGGACGCCGCCGCACGGGCCGGGTCGCTGGCCCGGCGGAGGTCCGCCCTCCTACCCCCGTGGGGGCGGACCTCCGCTGCTCCCTCCGACGAAGCCGAGGCCGCTGATGACGAGCCAGAGCACCACCCGTGCCTCCATCGACTGGATGGACCTCGACAACGACCACGACCCGATGTTCCGTCCCGGCGTCCCGCGCATCTCGCCGGACCGGGCCGTCCAGCTCATGAAGCTCCGCAGAGAGCAGGTGGAGCGGCGGCTCGAAGCGTTGAGGGCCAACGACCGTGTCCCCCGGATCGCCTTGTACGCCCGCACGGTGAACGGACAGAACCCCGACCGCTCCTTGGCCGCGGCCCGCGAGTTCACGGAGCGGATGGAGTGGCAGGTCGGCCGTGAGCAGACCTTCACCGACTGCCTCAGCCTGACCGCCCCCGAGGACCGCTACGGCTGGTTGCAGATGAAGCAGCGGGTCAAGAGCGGGTTCGTCGATGGAGTCGTGGCGGTGACCCGGGCCGCCATCAGCCCGCAGCTCGACAGGTACGAGACCGAACTGAACTGGTTCGCCATGCACAGCGGCTTCATCGCCCTGGTGCACGCCGAGAACGTGGTGCCGCAGTGAGGCCGCCGCCCGGCCGACGTGAGCCGGCTCGCTGGGAGGCAACACCATGATCGTCGGAACAGTCGAGGATCTGGGGCTGGTACCCGAGGCCGTATGGGACGACCTGGCCCTCAGCATCCAGCGTGACCCCAGGCCCGAAGGCGAGCCCATCGCCGAACACGAGGGCCAGTGGGTCGGTCGCCTCCGCCGGATCAGCACGGCCAAGCTGCGCCACTGGGGGATCCCCGGCCTGGTCGAAGACGCCGAAAGCGTGATCAGCGAACTCGTCACCAACGCACTGTTACACGGTAAGGGTGACCGGGTCGCCTTCCGGCTCCTCCTCGCCGCAAACGTGCTCGCGCTCGAAGTGGACGACGGTTCCCTCGAACGAGCGCACGTCAACGAAGCGGACCCGTACGACGAGAACGGCCGCGGCCTGTTCATCGTCAGCGAGCTGTCCACCCTGTGCGGCGTGAGTCCCGACGGCACCAAGACCTGGTGCACCTTCACGATCCCCACCACTGCGCGGAGGAGCCCATGACTGCCGCAACGGGCCTCGCTCAGCGGACACCCTGGCGAGACGACGCCGTGGAGAGGGCCGAACTGGTCGGCGACACGGCGCTCATGGAACGGCTCGTGGCCGCGCTGAAGGAATCCGTGGCCATCGACATGGTCGCCCTCGCCCATGTCGAGGACGACATCGACGCAGCGCTTGGCGAACGCGCGCCGGCCGCAAACGCGATCATCCCGCTGTCCCTCCGGCTGCGCAGCGCAGCCGCCCAGCTCATGGACGTCGTGATGCAGAAAACGCACAACCGGCCCCAGGGCGAGGTCGCCGCCGCAGTCCTCCGCGCCTGTGAAGCCTTGGCGGAGGCACTGTCCACGCAAGGTGATGGGGGCCTGGGACACCTACGACGCGTCGCCCTGGCCGCCCAAGACATCCTCGATCAGGACGTGATTGACGAAGACGTGCTGGATCGCGCGGCACGCCTGGCCGGTGGTGCGACATGAGAGCGCATCTCTCTTCCCAGGCGCAGGAAGCCGACACACCGTCCGTCACGCTGCTCCACGCCAGGGCGGCGCACAACTTCGAGTTCGCCGCCGCCCGCCTGCACGACCGCCACCTCCTGGACTCCAGCGTCGCCGTCCGCGTCTTCCGCGCCCCCCTGCTCGCCGTGCCCGTCGGCGGCCGGCGCCGCGGCGGCAGCATGGACGCCGGGCCCGTGGACGTGGCCCTGGCGATCCGGCACGCCCTGTCGGAGATCCCCGGGTTCCCCAATGTGCGCATCCGCCTCGTTTCACCTCCGGGCAAGCCGAATCACTGGATCGTGGAATGGGGTGAGCGCCTCCCTTTCCGCATCACCGACAGCGACCGCGACCGCTTCTACGGCGCCACCGACCACTGCATCGCCGAGGCCGAGGCCGCCACAGAGGTGACAGCGACATGACCCATCAGGACCAGGAGCGGGCACGCGAGTCCAGCTCGCCGTCGGACGACGCCGCGGTCACCCGGCGTGCGTTACGTGCTGATCTGCGACGGCTGGGACAGGTCGGCAGTGCGAAGTTGACGGCATCCACAACGACGCTGTTGAAAGATCACGCCGTCCTCGACGGCTATGCCGCCACGTGGGTGCCGCTGGCCGAGCGCCGCCGCGAATCGGCTGCCGGTTCCGAGTCAGACCAGGCTCGGTGGTCCCGTTTGATCGAGGCGGCTACTCGTCCCCCGGCGCCGACCACGATGACGTACGAGACGCTGGTCGTGCGGATCGGCTACACACGAGACCTGCTTCGGGCCCTGCGGGACACCTTGCCCCCGTGGGTACCGATCATCGAGGTCGCACAGCAGATCAAGAAGCGGATCGCGGCCGGCGCCTACCCTCCTGGCGTCATCATGGCCCCAGGCAGGGTCGCGACCGATCTCTCTCTTCCCATCCCGAGCGTCCGGCTGGCCCTGGTCGACCTCGCGGCAAAGGGCGTGATTGAACAGCACCCCAATGGGCGTGTGCGGGTGCCAGGCGCACACCTCGAACAGAACCGCCCAACACAACTTGCCCTGATTGTGCTGGAGTTTGTGCAGAGTGGCGTCTTCCCTCCCGGCGCCGCGCTGCCAGAGCGGTCTGAGTTGTGCCGCATCCTGGTCACTGGGCAGAAGCCGCTCTCCGCTGCCCTGCACCGCCTGTTCGCGGAAGGGGTGCTGGAGTACGGCGACTCCCGGCGGCCGACCGTGCGTCCAGATGCCGCGAAGCGATCGACGGCGCCGGTCGAGATTCCCTCACCGGCGCCGCATCTGGCCCTCAGCACTGACGAAACCCGTGAGGCCGTGCGCCGTGCCCGCGGGTGGTGGAACGCACGCCTCTTCCCGGCACCTGAAGCACTGGACCGGGTCATCTCCCAGCTCGTCACGGCAGCGCACCACCTGGTCGAACACGCCCGATGCGGCCCTCTGCCACCGACGACCACGCATCAGCAGGTGTCGGCCCTCATCGCACGCACGGCAGTCATGGCCGCGGCAGTGCGCGGCCCCGACTACCCGGTGCGCGTGTGGCACACAGCGTGCCTGGCGACGGCCGTCGGAGACCTGGCGGCACTCGTCGGCATCAGTCGTCCGACCGGCGCCACAGTGCCCCGCTCGGCATGACCTCGCACACCCCGGCAAATGCCGGTGTGAACGAGGGACTACTCGGCCCACGGCCCCCCGGGCTGATAGCCCGCAAGGGCGGCCTTTGCAGATCCTGCAAGGCGTTTGCACATCCTGCTAGTCGACCACCACGGCCGTCGCACTGGTGGTGTTCTCGAAGCGTCACCGTCGCAGTTCTCCAGACTCCCGCCCCCCGCCTGCTGCCGGGCACGACCTGCCCGCCATGTGGCGCAGGCCGGGGGCGGGCTCCAACTTCCCGGCCTGCTGATGGCAGGCACCCCGCAGAGCCGGCAGCCTCTCCGCGCTCAAGCGGATGGCAGCCGAGCCTGGCCGGGAAGCACGCGCTACCCCATCACCGCTCAGTAGGAGGACGTGTATGAGTACGGACCCAAATCGACTCAAGATCGTCGTTGGTTCCGACGATGCGGGTCGCCGCTACAAGGACGCGCTGACCGCCGACCTGAGAGCCAGCGACCTGGTTGCCGAGGTGATCGACGTTGGAGTCAGTGTTCACAACAGCGGGACGTATCCGGAAATCGCCGTCGCCGCGGCACAGCTCGTCGCCAATGGCCGGGCCGATCGCGCACTGCTGATGTGTCACACCGGCCTGGGTGTCGCCATCGCGGCCAACAAGGTCTCGGGGGTCCGGGCTGTCACCGCGCACGACTCGCTCTCAGTGCGAGCAGCGGTGTGTTCCAACGATGCTCAGGTACTTGCCTTTGGGCAGGGTGTCGTAGGTCTCAGCCTGGCCCGTCGCCTCGTAGCGGAGTGGCTCACCTATCGCTTCGACCCCGGCTCGTCCGCAGCCGTGAAGGTCAGGATGATCAGTGCCTTCGAGAACAGGCACGACACCTTCGTCCCAACCGGGCGAGGGGAAGACTGATGCCCACGAACCCCTGCACCGTGCCGACTGTGGCCGCCGACCTCCGCTGGCCCGTCGAACCAGCACAAGGCGGTTGGTACACGGAAGCTGAGCACGAGGCCATACGCGAGGTGGTGGCAGCTTCCGACGACTGGCGGACGGGCTGGCGCCCCGCCGAATACGTCGGAACCTTCGAGGACGCCTTCGCTGCGCACACGGCTGCCCGCCATGCCGTGGCGTTCAACTCCGGCGGCACAGCCCTGGAGATGGTCCTGCGCTACTTGCAGCTCCTTCCAGGTGACGAGGTGATCTCCTGCGCGATCAACTTCGTGGGTCCGCACATCGCCGTCATCGGGCAGGGCGGTTCCCTGGTCCTCGGTGAGCCCGACCCGGTGACGCTCAACCTGGACCCGGTCGATACCGAGCGGCTGTTGTCCCAGCGCACCCGGGCAATCCTGGTTACTCACTGGAATGGAGCGGTCGCCGACCTTCGTCCGTTCCTGGACCTCGCCAGCCGCTATCCGCACCCGTTACACGGGCCGCCGGTCGTGATTGTGGACGCCGCACGAGCCTGTGGCGGCCGCACACCGACCGGTGCAGCGGTCGGCGCGGAGGGATGGGCCACGGTCTTCAGCTTCGAGTCCAAGAAGCTCATGACCACCTTCGGGCAGGGCGGCATGGTCACGACAAATGACCCGCTGCTGGCCGACCGGCTGCGTCTGCTGCGCACCTACGGAGGCCGCGAACAGTGGGGCACCACCCAGATGCTTTCCAAGATCCAGGCAGCCGTGGGTTTGGTCCAGCTGAGCCGCCTGGAGGAGATGAACCTCGCCCGTATCAATCGGGCCCACAGTCGCACTCAAGCTCTCTCCGACGTTGGCGAGCTGACCTTGCCACCGACCCTGCATCGAGGGCAGCACCTCTACTACCGGCACAGCCTCCTCGTCCCAACCGCGTGGGCAGGCACGGCGCGCGATGAGTTGATGAACGTCCTCGCGAGCCAATACGGCGTCGGCAGCATCATCAGCGACCCGGTGACCTACCTCGGGCACGACTTGATTCGCGAACACACCGACGGTCAGCACTGCCCACGGGCCGAAAAGCTCGCCGCCCGCCTCTTGTGTCCGGTCCTTCACCCACGCATCACTCCCGAGGACGAGATCGCGATCTGCGACGCCATCCGCCGGGCAACGGCGGACGTCGCCCACACCAACCTCACCGTTTGAGAGGACCTCGTATGTCCCAGCTTCAGCAGGAGATCGATAGCATCCTCGCCCGCGAAATCTCCGTAGCCGACCCGTATGAGCCCAAAGATGGGGACGAGCTGCTGCGCATGGTGTTCCTCATGCCGTTCGGGCACGCCTACAGCCTGATGTGCAACGGACCCATGAGCCTCCGGGACCTGATCAACCGTTCTCCGGGCATTCCGGCCGTCGCCGAGCGAGCCATCGAGTACGACTGCCTTGTCCGCGACGGGAACCGACTCCTGCCTCCGGATGGAGAGCCGTTCCGCAGCATCGAGTCGCCACAGCCGGTGAGCGAGGCCGATGTCATCGGCCTGTCCGTGATCAACTCAGGTGATCTGCACAGCGTGCTTCGCCTGCTGGACCTCGCCGGCATTCCCCGCCGTGCAGCCGACCGAATCCCCGGAGTGCACCCGCTCGTCGTGGGTGGAAACAGCGGTCTCGCCGACCCCGAACCGCTCGCTGACTATCTCGATGTCGTCGCAATCGGCGAGGCCGAACAGTCCCTTCCTGAGCTGCTGCGGATTGTCCAAGCCCACCGCACCACACCGGTCTCCGTGTCACTGCCCGAACAACTCGCCCGCGTTCCGGGACTCTATGTGCCCGCAATGTACGAGTACGACTTACAGACCGGCGGTGGAGTCAACCTCGTCCGGCCCACCCGGCCGACCGTCCCGGACACAGTGCACGCCCAGTACCTCACCGTCGACGACCTACCTCCCGCCCACTTCTGCTACCCGGTCACAGACGGCACCGCTGCCGGCGTGTACCCGGTGCTCGGCTGCCTCCACAGCTGCGGGTTCTGCAACCTCGGTGTCCCGGACTTCCGGCAGGCGCCGCTCGACATGCTCACCAACTACATCGATCGGCTGGAGGCACACAAGGTCCGAAAGATCATCATCAGTGCGCCCACATTCACCCAGTACAAGTACAGGGGCGAGCTGTTGGAACACATCCGCGCCTACGCCCATAGGGCGGCGGCCGAGGGCGAAAAGGTCACCACGATCATCGGTTCCATCCGCGCCGACGAGATCAGCGCCGACTACCTCGAAGCCGTGACCGAGCTTGGCGACTTCGGCCACCTCTTCACCGAACTGAACCTCGAAAAGGCCCGCGGCATCATCACCATCGCCCCAGAATGGGCGGCCCCCGATCTCGTCTCCCTCTATGGCAAGACGCAGAAACGCGAACGAGTCAACAAAGCCATCGACTTGTGTCGCAAGAGCGAACACGTCAACACGGTAATGATGTACTTCATCGTCGGGGCGCCCGGGGAACACCCCGAAGACCGTCTCGCCATCGCTGACTACGCCCGCGACGTCCGCCAACGTCTCGGACATCCGGACGGCGCCATAGTCGTCAAACTCCACCAGTTCATGCCCAAGCCCGGGACGCTCAGCCAGCGCCTTCGCATGGCAGACCCTGATGTGGTTGAAGGGTACGGCGCCGAGATTACTGCCCGGCTGCGTGAGCTCGTAGGGAACGAGGAATACGAGCAGCACTACCGAGTGGAACAGTTCGGAGCAAGCCGGATGCACCTGGAGGTCGTATGCTCGCGCGGCGACCGTCGCATGGGCCACGTCCTGGAGGACCTGTACGACGCAGGGGTCGACCTGCGCACCATCACGAAAGACCAACTCGTTGCCGCCTTGGAAAAGCGCGGCTTGTCCTACGAGCGGCATCTGCGGCACATGGATGAGCCTGCCTTGCCGTGGCACGTAGTGAACCACGTCAACCCCGAGGCCGAGAAGGCTTTCGCCGCCGCGCTCGCAGAGAGGGAAACCCGCGTATGAAAGGGCACTTCCCCCTGCATCCGGGCAAGCACACGCTTCCGGCGGTCGTTAATCCAATCGAGCACGCGGACTATGTGCGGACTCGGCACCCGGCTGCGACGCTCACAGGAGTCGACGGGGTGGTCCTCGTGTACCAGCGCGAGGTCCTGAACCACATCGCGACCAGCTACCGCAGTAATTACATGGACTGGGTCCGCGGTGATCTACATCTGCTGGAGCGGCGAGGTCGCTGGGTGGCTGTGTGCGGTGGATTCGGTCTCGGAGCCCCCGCAGCAGCTCTGGTGCTGGAACAGCTAGTCGCCCTCGGCGTTCAGAAGGTGATCTCTGTCGGTACCGCCGCCTCGCTCCAAGCGGACTTGCGCGCCGGCGCGCTAGGGCGCGTATCGAGTCGTGATCAATCTGCGGGATGTGCCTTCGTGGCAGGGTTCGGTCCGATAGACCGTCTTACGTGACGCGCGTACAACTG